>CAZTDB010000017.1:0-13357 GCA_964612385.1 uncultured Ignavibacteriaceae bacterium | reverse complement strand
CTCGGCTCTAAAGCAGCGTCCGCCTCCCTCAAGGTAATTGTTCACACCATCGAATGCGCTTGGAGATAACTCTAATTCATAAGGTGCATTTGGAGGCAAATAATTTGAAACTGCTACATTGTTTAGAGTATGAGTAAACAGCATAGTGCCGGTTGAAGTCATTACATTCACCGTTACGTCGCCGCTAAGGTTACTAGGATCTACAGATGTTGGTCTGAAAGTTATTCTTATCAGCTTAATAGATTTTATATCATCTTTATAGTCCTCATAAGTTTTAGAATCATCCAAACAAAATGATTTTGATTCAGAGATTGTGCTTAATACGCCCGAAGTGTTAATATTGATGCTGTACGGAATATTCACATAGAAAGTGTCGAATGCATCGAGGATGCAGCCGTTTATTGAGAAAACAAATAACAGGAACGGCGCCAAAACTAAAGTTAAAAAATATTTTTTCATTGTTATCCCTTTCTAAAATTCAAATGATAAACCAAAACCCGCAACTGTTTGGCTGCCTAAATTAAGGTCGGCATTCACTACAAAGAAACCAAGCTTAGCTGCTGCACCAACAGTAAACCTAAATTTATTTTTTCCATCGAGAGTAAGTTTAACGTCCTCGTCTTTTTGCAATTCCGGATCGCCGCTGTTTGAATCTCCTTTAATAGAGTATTCCAAATCGATGCTTGAGGATTCTAATTGCAGTCCTCCATACGCAGTTACTATCCCAAAGGTTTTACTTGCGTGAACGTTAAATGCAAGGTTTTTCGATTCGACAAGATCTGTAATAGTGAATTTGTGGTAGAGTATCTGAGCGGCAAAATCTAATGGAACTAATGGAATATACCGGCTGATCTTGTGTCTTACGCCAACACCTAAAAAATCAATGTCTCTTTCACCGACAGAAATTTTAGGAACGAATCTTAATAAAACTTCAGTACCCAACAAGCTGGCAGTAATTTGAGGCATCACAAAGGGAATTGAAGTTTCATTAATGCCGGGTGGATAAGTTATATATCCGTTAGGTCCGGCATAAGCACCGCCCCTATCGCCGTAGATAGTGGCAGTATTTTCTTTAGCTTGATAGCCTGGTGGTAGAGTGGGAGTAAAAGTGGTTTGATCGTCGGGCACAAAAATAAACATACCCCTAAAGCTGATGGAGAAGCCGAACAGGTCCGGAATATCTGCAGAATGATAAGTGCCTGAATGCAATGCGGTGCCAAGAGTTGTAGCTAAAGGCTGGGCATAATTTTCAGCTTCGGATTTTTTAAGGAAATTGAATCGGTCCCCGACTTGTGCATACCCCTGAATACCGAATATTGTAATCAAAACAAAGAGCCATGTTCTTTTCATGGAACTCTCCCGATTGTTAATAAATTTGATTATTAGTAACGCAAATTTCTGCTGGAAAAATAGTGAATTCATTCATAAGATGTAAATGATTTTTGAGGCTTTCTTTGCTGTATCACATTAGGGGTTATTACAAAATCATCCTTTCTTCAACAATTCCTTTGCTCCTTCAAGGCTTGTTGGAGTAACGGCTTCACCGCTTATTAATTTTGCAACTTCGTGCATACGTTCTTTATCGTTTAGCTTTTTTATTGTGCTGATTACTCTGTTTCCGAAAGTAATTTTCTCAACCGAATAATGGTGGTTTCCCAAACCGGCTATTTGAGGTAAGTGTGTAATAGCAATTATTTGATGGAAGGATGCTAAAGATTTTAATGCTTCGCCAACTTTAGCAGCAATTCTCCCGCTTACACCTGTATCGATTTCATCAAAGATGAGAAGCGGAAGCTTATCGTTCTTTGCAAGTATAGATTTAAGCGAAAGCATAATCCTTGAAACTTCACCGCCGGAAGCGACTTTAGATAAAGGTTTTGGATCTTCTCCCAAATTTGTGGAAATATAAAACTCAACTTCATCAATACCGTTAGAATCCGCGGCTAAATTTTTTCCTCCGCAAATAACAGAAAGTTCATCACCGGCATTGGCTGAAGTTTGAGTTATCCTTACCTCGAAGATAGAATCCGGAATGCCCAATGATGACAAAACTGTTTGTACTTCTTTTTGAATTATCCCTGAAATTGTTTTTCTTTTATCCGATAACTCCATTGCCAATTTACCGCATTTGATTCTCAATTCTTTAATCTCGGTTTCAAGCTTTGAAATACTATCAGCATAATTTTCAGCTAATTCATACTCGGCACCAATTTTTTTTCGGTGTTCAATTACCGATTTAATAGAGCCGCCATATTTTTTCTTAAGCAAACTAATGCTGCCTAATCTTTCCCTTATCTCTTCTATATGAGCAGGTTCAAGATCAATTTTTTCGTTATAGCTTCGCACAAATACGGATATATCTTTTAACAAAGTTAAAGCAGATTCACATTCATTGTTAACATCTTCGAAAGATTTGTCGATTGTTTTAAGCTCTTCAAGCCTGCTTTTAATTTTAGCTAAAGAATCATACAAAGAATTTTCCGTTTCGTATAATTCCTGATAAACATCCGAGGTTAAAGCCAGAAGCTTCTCTGAGTTTTCCAGCACTTTAAGTTCGCTTAAAAGCTTTTCTTCTTCATCAGGTTCAGGGGAGACAGCATCGATTTCGTTTATTTGAAAAGCATAGAGTTCTTTTTTCTCTTTAAGAATAATTTCTTTTTCTCTTATAGACTTAAGTTCATTGATCAATTCTTTCAGCTTTGAAAAACTATTTTTGTACTTTTCCAAATCAGCAGAAAAATTTCCGAATTCATCTAAAAATTCAATGTGTGTTTCATTTCTAAGAAGAGATTGATGTTCGTGCTGCCCATGCAGGTCAACAAGCAGCTTGCCGGCTTCTTTAATTAATGTAAGAGGAACGGGGGTATCATTTATAAAACAACGGTTTGTGCCCTTGACTGAAATTTCTCTTCTTATTATCAGTTCGGGGTAAAACTCAATCTCATTTTGTTCAAGGAGGGATTTAACTTTTTTATTTGATTCAACCTCGAACACCCCCTCGACTATTGATTTCGCCGCACCTTTTCTAACTACATCGGTTGAAGCCCTTTCGCCTAATATCAAGCCCATCGCATCAATTAGTATTGATTTACCGGCGCCTGTTTCGCCCGTAATGATGTTTAGCCCCGCACGAAATTCAACATCGATTCTTTCTATCAGAGCGTAATCAACTACTTGAAGAGTTTTTAACATTTATTTACCGTGAATTTTCGGGGTAAATTTAGGCAGTTTTAGCTGCAATTTAAAGACGGGAGGAGGATATAAAAATTCATTAAAGGAGTATTATGTTATAAAGATAGCGATAGCATCTTCATGGGAAGCTGTTATCTCCTTGTTTGAATACAACTTAAGTCAAGCGCTTCTTAGCCATAAATATTCCGCAGATAGTTTTCGCATCTGTAATTTCTCCCTTAAAAATCTTTTCTTCAATCTCTTGCTGAAAAAATTCTAATATTTCCATTCCGTACTCTCCTTCTTCCCTGTTATGCCCGCCTAGCTTTAGATTACGGGCTAAATAAATGTGTAATACTTCGGTGCAAAAGCCGGGCGTAGTAGAAATTTTTCCAAGCTTAATTATCTCTCCCGCAGTATAACCTGTTTCTTCTTCAAGTTCTCTTGCCGCACAAGTTAAAGGGACCTCATCCTTATCTAATTTACCGGCAGGAAGCTCAAGAAAAAATTTTTGAAATGGATATCTAAACTGCCGAACCATTACAATCTTCCCGTCGTCTTTAACCGGAACAACTACCGCTCCTCCCGGATGAACGGCAATCTCCCTTATTCCCCTGTTGCCGCTGTTATATTCTAACTCATCTACCTGTAAATCAAATACTTTTCCTCTAAAGAGGATTTCGCTTTTTATCAGTTTGTAGTTCATAAAATTAAATTTTTAATAAGGATGAATGCTGTACACAAAGACAATTGATGCACCCAAGCTGCGTTTTAATAAATATCTGCTCTTAAAAAAAATAATATCTGCCATCTTAAAACTTTTTTAATTCCGACGTTCGTCTACTCTTTCTTTACGTGTAAATACCCCGTGTAATTTGAAATCCTTAGAGGATTGTATGTAAACCTTAGTAACACGTGTCGACCTATTAAACTTGAACCTTATTACCTTATCTAACTTTTCTATCTGTAAGTAAGCTGAATAAAGTAATAAGCTTAATCCTACCGGGATGAACTAAAGTTACTAAGGTTATGTAATGCTTTTTCGTTTACAGCTCCAAAGATCTTCAGCATTTCAGATTCGGTTTATGCAACTTAAACAGCTTGTAATTGAACCGAAAAATCTTATTCTCTGTATCCAGATTGATAGTATGGAATCAGCTCGCTGCCCAAAAATTTTAACAATGCGGTTATTACTCCAAGATCGTCAAGATATCCAACCAGCGGAGCAATATCTGGAATGGCATCAATTGGAGATATGAAGTAAACCAGGGCTCCGATTACAATTGCTTTCCGGTGCCAGGAAACAGCCGGATCGCGCATATAGTTGAACAGAGCAAGAACATCTTTTGCAAATGAAATTTTTTTACCTGCCCTTTCAAGCTTTTCCCATAGATTTTCTTCGATGTACTTTACTTTTTCTTCCGGCTTATCAAGCTCGCCAAAATCGAGTGCCTCAAGGTTTAATTCTTTCTCTGTCATTGTATCTCCCTTTTTTTATGTTTTTGAAACCAATCGAAAATTGTGTTCCACCAAAGTCTGGCGTTTTGCGGTTTTGTAATGAAATGAGTTTCGTCTGGAAAATATAAAAACTTGCTTTCTAATCCTAACCTTTGCAGGTAGGTAAACAATTGCATCGATTGATCTACCGTCACCCTAAAATCATTTGCTCCATGAGTTATAAGCATAGGAGTTTTAGCATTGTGAATATACCTGTGGGGCGACCATTTTTCGTACTCTTCCCTATTTTTCCATGGCGTGCCACCAAATTCCCATTCAGGAAACCACAGTTCTTCGGTAGTGCCGTATTTGCTTTCAAGGTTAAAAGCTCCGGAGTGGGATACAAGCGCATTGAAGCGATCGGTATGACCTGCAATCCAATTTATCATATAACCTCCGTACGAAGCACCGGCTGCAAATGTGTTATTCTTATCGATAAAACCAAAATTATTTAGTGCGTGATCGTAACTATTCATGAGATCTGTGTATACTTTACCTCCCCAATCCTGCGAAATTTCATCAACAAATTTTTGACCGTAACCTGTGCTGCCTCTTGGATTAGGAGCTACCACTACGTATCCCTTTGAAGCAAAAAGCTGTAAGTTCCAACGGTAATGAAATTCATCGCTCCAATGTCCTTGCGGACCACCATGTATAAGAAAAATCATAGGATATTTTTTTGATGCATCGAAAAACGGAGGTTTAATTAAAATCGATTGCACATCCTTTCCTTCAGCACCTTTAGCCCAAAAAGTTTCGGCAGGATTCATTTCAAGCCTGCTCAATAAGTCGGTGTTAAGCGATGTTCGCTGTGTTAAAAATCTTCCGTCGGAAGTAGAAGAATAAATTTCTTCAGGCAGATTTGTTCTTTGCTGCTTAAAGTAAATAGATTTTCCATGCGATGCTATCATCACATTTCTGTTGGAATGCTTTTCTTGTATTAAGGTAACTTTGCCTGAGTAAACATTAACCGTATAAATTGATTTGTTTATTTTATTCGGGGCAGTAAAGTAAATATGCTGCGAGTCATTCGACCAAACAATTTCCTCAACTGAATTGTCGAAGCTTTCGGTTATATTTTTTAAGCTTCCGGTTTTACGGTTATAAATGATTATATCCTGCTTATCGGATTCAAATCCTTCACGCTCCATTGAACAGAAAGCAATAAATTTGCCGTCGGGAGAATAAACCGGCTGGTTATCGTTTCCTTTACTCTCGCTTATTCTAACGAAAGGTGTTTTCGTATTCTTTATTACATCTTTAAGATTTAGAATAAAAACATCGTTGTTTGTACTGGTTGCAATGAAGTCGGAGCTGTTCATGGTGAAAACAACTTCCGAACCTTCCGGCGAGATGTTATAATCGTTAGCGCTGCCCAGAGCAATCGGCGGAACGTCATTTTTGCTGAAGAGAGTGAGATCATAATATTCTTTCGCATCTAAATCGTACAGAAAGAGATGACTTCGTTTTTCCCCGCGCCAGGCATTCCAATGCCTATACATCAATTCACTAAATAGACTTGCTTTAACTTTGCTTTGCTGTTTTTCCTTATCTCTTTCCTCATTGCAATCCTGGCTGATACAATCGGGATAAACGGAAGAAACGAACAAAAACTTTTTGCCGTCATTAGACCATTTATATCCTGAAACTCCGGTGTACAAATCGGTAATTTTCTGTTCATCAGAGCCATCCAGATTACATGACCAAACCTGGTTATCAACAACATAGGAGATTCTTTTTCCATCCGGTAGAAATTGCGGTTCAGTTTCGTTCTTTTCAGAATTTTTTAATGCCCAAAAATTCTGACCGGTAACATCTATTAAATATATACCGGTATTTCCTTTGTTGGATTCCATATCGTACGAAGTAACGGTCATTGCAAATGTTTTTCCGTCGGGAGAAAGAACCACATTCCCTAGTCTCTTCATGGACCACAAATCTTCAACTGTTATCTCACTTTTATCTTGAGAAAAAAGAAGAAATGGCAACAGACATAATAAAACCGCTTTTTTCATAAACTCCTCATTTTTTAACTACTTGGTTAGTTCAGGACAGCTTTCGTTCGGGTTTTTAATTCCCCGGCATTTATTTTTGAATATTAGTGATTCATGAGTCTTCTCTAAAAAGGTATTTTCATTAATGAAATGTTTCGATTATTAAGAATATTCGAATACAAAATTTCCGAATAGAACCTTCTTAGATACGCCTCATTCACAAAATTCCTATCAAAAAATAACAGAACTTGGTTTCAAAGGCAATGTAAGTATATTTAAACATCAGTTTTAAGATAAGAATTAAACAATAATCTGTTTATATATTCAGAATATTTGGAGCAAAAGAGCCATCAAACCAGCCAATATAAATAAGCTATTACTCCCCGGAGGCAGCCATCAATTTAACCATTTAAGCAGTAGTACTACCAACCTTTCCGGTAAAAAGATTTTGATTATCGGTTCCGGATGCGAGCAAATTGTTCTTTTAATGCCGGAAGACTCACATATATTTTTAATAGTTGATGATTATGAATCCTTGCTGAATTCTCGTCTTGCTCTCGGAAAATCAAAACATTGTTCCGTAAAAATGATGAGTTATGAAAATACCGACTTTAAGCAGAGTGAGTTCGATATTGTTTATGCACAAGCTTCAATATCAACTTCTTCACGCAATAAAATTTTGAATGAAATTAGAAGAATTCTTAAAGACGATGGTCATTTTTCAGTAGGGGAAATCGTAAGACTATCGGCAAAACCGCCCAGGTTTATGACCGATATTTGGCAAGCTTCGGGGATTGTTCCGTTGAGCAGAGAAAAGCTTTATGAATTTTATTTAAAGAATAACTTTGAGATTTTAAACTCGGTTGATTTATCATTTACACTTAAAGAGTTCTACTCAGAAAGTCAAAACCGGTTGAAGCAAATGCTAAAAAATATTAGCGAACATGAAAAATCTTATTACAAAAAACTATTAAATAGAATCAGTCATGAGTCGAACGCTTACTTGAAGCTTGGCGGAGTTAAGCATACGGGATTTATTTCATTTATACTTAGGAAGAAAAAATGATGAGAAAGAACGAAGTAATACAACTTAAAATTGAAAAGTATGCATTCGAAGGGAAAGGACTTGCAAAAATAAATTTGCCTCAAGCACTAAAAGAAGATAAAGCCAATACCGGAGAAAAAAATTTTGTTGTATTTGTAAACGGTGCATACCCTGGCGATGAAGTTAAAGCTAAAATACTAAAGGTAAAAAGTTCGTACGCCGACGCTAAGTTAGAAGAATTAATTTCACCATCTAATTTTCGCAAAGAAGCAGTTTGCCAATATTTCGGAACTTGCGGTGGATGCAAGCAGCAGGATTTAAGCTACGATGCCCAGCTTCAATTCAAAAAGCAGCAGGTAGAGGAAATATTCAAGCAGCTTGGCGGATTTACGGAATTAAATATCGAAGAGATAATTCCATCCCCTAATGTTTTTTATTATCGCAATAAGATGGAGTTTTCTTTCTCCCCAAAACGATGGCTTACAAAAAGTGAATTAGAAGAAAATATCCAAAGCAAATATTTTGCTTTGGGGCTTCACGTTCCAAAAATTTATGATAAGGTTTTGGATATTGAAGAATGTTTCCTTCAATCAGAATTAAGTAATAAAATAGTAAACTCTACACGAGAATTTTTTATCAATAGAAATATCCTTCCTTATTCTACTCATACTCATACAGGTTACTTGCGAAACCTTGTAATCAGGCAATCTGCCCGAACAACCGATCTAATGGTTAATGTAGTTACTTCAAAGGAAGATGAAAAGCTGATGAGTGAATATTCAAGCTTTATAACTAAAGCTGTTCCGCAGATTACAACAGTTGTGAATAATATAAACACAAAAAAAGCTTCAATTGCCATTGGAGAATATGAAAAAGTTTTTTACGGTTCAGGTTCAATCATAGATTTGATCGGAAAATTTAAATTTAAGATAAGCGCTAATTCGTTTTTTCAGACAAATACTATCCAGGCTGAAAATCTTTATCAAGCTGCTCTAGATTTTGCTTCATTTAGCGGAAATGAAATTATATATGATCTTTACAGCGGCGCAGGTACAATTGCCGCATTTGTATCGGATCATGCGGATAAAGTTTTTGCTTTTGAGTCTTCTGACTCAGCTATTAACGATGCCCGTGAAAACCTGAAGTTGAATGATATAAAGAATATTAAACTAATTAAAGCAGATTTGTATGAATCATTCTTGCCTGTGCTTCAAAATAAAAATCTACCTCAACCTGATGTAATAATAATCGATCCGCCGCGAAGCGGTATGCATCCCGTAACTGTAAATGATGTAATAACGATAAATCCGAAAAAAATAGTTTGTGTTAGCTGCAATCCTGCAACACAAGTTAGGGATATAAAACTATTTGCAGATGCAGGTTATAAGTTGAATAAAATCCGTCCGGTTGATATGTTTCCGCATACTTATCACATTGAAAATATAGCCATGTTGATTAAAGCTTAGGGCTTCATATAAAGTCTTAATCGAATTTTCACTTTCTTCTATTATTCAATATCAATACAAACTCTCCTTTTAAATTTTCGGTCACTGCGATTTTGAGAATGTTTCCTATCGTACCTCGATAAAACTTTTCGTCTTCCATAGTAAGCTGAAAAGCAAGCACTGCAGGCAGCTTATCACCAATGATTTTAACAATGTCTGAAAGAAGAGCTTTTAGTCTATACGGCGTATCTAAGAGAACAATCACTTCATTTAGATTTTTAAGCTTAAGCAGCTCTTTTCTCCTAACTTCTTTTTTAGGTGAGAGCCATCCATAATAATAAAATTTCTCAACATCAAAACCCGACACGGTTAGTGCAGGAAGAAGTGAATTAGTTCCAGGAACAGGTATAACTTCAATTTTCTTTTCAATACATCTATTAACAAGTAAATGTCCGGGATCGGAAAATAAGGGTGTACCGCAGTCAGAGATTAATGCGGCACTGTTTCCTTCCAATAATCTTGCGATTATATCAATAACTGCTTCACTCTCGTTATGTTCATTAAGTGGAATTAATTCTTTTTGAATATGGTAATGAGAAAGGAATCGCCGCGCTTCTCTTAATTCCTCGCAGATAATGAAGTCTACATTCTTTAATACATATAATGCTCGAAGGGTTATATCGGCATAATTACCGATAGGAGTAGCAACCAAATAAAGACGGCTTTTCATGTGCTAAAAATAACTATTATAATGTAAATTTATTTTTGTTTCCGAAAGATTTTATTTTCTTAAAAGAATAATTGTAACTATTTTTCCGTAAGTATTTGAACAATTCTACAATTAGGGGGGAAACCCGCTCACGGGTTATCTAATTTTTCAACAAAATAAGAGATAAAATATGAGCAGCTCAACTATCCATCAGCAAAGTGTTAAGGGGTTACCAGCAAATGCATACAAGGAACTTCAGCCCGGTGAAGAGTACAAACCGGTTATGCCTCCCGACCAAATCGTAAAGGAAGTAACACCTTACTCGGTTATGGTAGGTTTAGTGATGGCTGTACTGTTTTCGGCGGCAGCAGCTTATCTTGGATTGAAAATAGGTCAGGTGTTCGAAGCCGCCATTCCTATTGCAATCATCGCAGTTGGTTTATCGGCGGCACTTAAAATAAAAGGATCGCTGGGACAAAACGTAATTATTCAATCAATCGGTTCTACTTCAGGCTCTATCGTGGCGGGAGCTATTTTCACCATCCCGGCGCTATATATTCTTAATTTGGAAGCTGATTTTTATAAGATATTTTTAGCTTCATTGTTCGGCGGGATCTTAGGAATTTTATTTTTAATTCCGTTTAGAAAATATTTCGTAAAAGATATGCACGGCAAGTATCCTTTCCCTGAAGCTACTGCTACTACAGAGGTTTTAGTTGCCGGTGAGAAGGGTGGTAAACAGGCGCTTGTTTTGGTTTTTAGCGGCATTATAGGAGGGATTTATGATTTTGTCATAGCCTCATTCGGCTGGTGGAGTGAAGTTTTTACAACGAGAGTTTTACCAATAGGGGAAGCATTAGCAAACGATTTCAAGGTAGTCTTCAGAATTAATGTAGGTGCAGCAGTAACCGGTTTGGGTTATATCATCGGATTGAAATATGCGAGCATAATAGCTGCAGGATCGTTTGTTTCCTGGTATCTTCTCATTCCGGTAGCTTCTTATATTGGCGGCGGATTGACCGAACCTTTAGGCGCAAACGTTAAATTATTAATTAGTGAAATGTCTGCCGAGCAAATTTTCACAAACTATATCCGGCACATAGGAATAGGCGGAATTGCGATGGCAGGCATAATCGGAATTATACGATCTTCGAAGATTATTTCTTCTGCTTTTTCTTTAGCGGCAAAAGAAATCTTCGGTGCCAAGAAAATAGTTGAACAAAGAATTAGAACACAAAGAGATTTAACAATGAAGTTCATCGCTATCGGTATTCTTGGAACTGCATTATTAATCTTTTTATTCTTCGCACTCGGAATAGTGAATAACTTAACTTACGCTCTAATCGGATTGCTTATCGTACTGATTATTTCTTTCTTATTTACAACTGTGGCTGCAACTGCAATTGCAATCGTTGGAACTAATCCTGTTTCGGGAATGACTTTGATGACACTAATTCTTTCCTCCGTTATTTTAGTATCGGTAGGGTTAAGCGGCACCGACGGAATGATTGCCGCCTTGTTAATCGGAGGAGTCGTATGTACGGCGCTCTCAATGTCGGGTGCTTTTATAACAGATTTGAAAATAGGTTATTGGCTTGGTTCGAGTCCCTACAAACAAGAACGCTGGAAATTTTTAGGAACATTAGTTTCCGCTGCAACGGTTGGATATGTAATTTTGATACTCAATGAAACTTACGGATTTACCGGTAAAGATGCGCTTGTAGCACCGCAGGCTAATGCAATGGCAGCCGTAATTCAACCGTTGATGGCACAGCAGCCTGCGCCCTGGATGCTCTATTTGGCAGGCGCTTTTATGGCATTAGTATTAACTATGATAAAAATTCCTGCTCTTGCTTTTGCGTTAGGCATGTATATCCCGCTTGAATTGAACACACCAATACTTTTAGGCGGTTTAATTGCTCACTTTGTTTCAACAAGAAGTAAAGATGAGAAACTGAATAATGCCCGCAGAGAACGTGGTACTTTAATCGCTTCCGGATTTATAGCCGGCGGAGCTTTAATGGGAGTGGTAAGCGCTATACTCCGCTTCAACGGAATAAATTGGGTTAATGCCGAATGGTATGAATCTCATTCCGCCGAGTTGATCGCTTTAATTATGCTTGCACTTCTTTGCGGTTATATGATTTGGGATTCAATGCGCGCTAAAGTGGAAGAGTAATGTTTGTTAGAGTGTGAAGGGCTTATTAGATTCCGAAGATTCGAGTTAAATAAGCCCTTCTTTCTTGACTTGTCCAAATTAGTGCGACATTAAGAAAGAATTCCTAAAAACACCTCACCCCTCTGCTTTTACTTTTCTTAGCGTAAGAAAAGTAACAAAAGAAACATGCACTTAAAAAGAAATTCTAAAATTATACTTTACATTTTTGATTCTGTCTTTTACATATAAAGAAAAATAATTTCCAAAGGATCCAAAGGACAGCACCACGCTCCTTCAAACAGATTTTTCTTTTTGTGTTAACGTTTTATTTTCAGTAATGTCTTTCAGTATAATTTTTTAACGAATTTCTTTTAATGTGCGGATTAAAGAACATGCCATTACACTTGTTATTCTATCATTTCTTTGGTAATGCCTTCCCTTTCAGCAGAATTGACGTTATAACCAATCTTAACTTTGCTGCTGCAATATTTCAGGTTCGGGGGTAAGCTCCCTAATGCGACAAATGGTTGTTTTTGTTTCTGTAAGTTATTAAAAAACAACGACTTAATTATTAAAAATTTTCCACCGGACAAGTCGGGGGCTTATTAGATTCCGAAGATTCGAGTTAAATAAGCCCTTCTTTCCTTAAATCATTTTTAAGCTTTTCGGCATCAATAAACTGAAAAGCTTTTATTCCTAAGTTTGCCGCCACTTCAACATTTACACTGCTGTCATCAATAAAAATACATTCTTCGGGATTCAAATTATTTTCTGTTAATAAATGGCGGAAAATCCTTTCTTCTTTTTTTATTGAACCGATTTCAAAAGAAAAATATTTCTTATGGAAGAGATCAAGAAAAGGATGCGAAGCGTGAATAAATTCCACCCACTCGTTCGCATGGTCAGAAAGCAAGTACAGCTTGTAATTTTCCGATAATTCAGCAAGAATTTCATCCATGCCTTCTACTTTTAGCAAAAAGTTTTCTCTTATAACTTTTTTAAGATCATCTTTATCAACATTCCAATTTTCTTTTTGTATGATGGCATCTAAATATTCCTCTTCATTTATCTCGCCTTTAAGCAGGCTCTCTAAATTTTCTCCGGCAAAAGCTTTCAGAAGATCATCCCCGTTTCCTATTATCACATCACCGGCTAATTTTTTTTCTATACCAACCAAGCCGGCAATTAAGACTTCAGACAAATCAAAAATGATATTTTTAATCATTCTTCCAATAATTCCTTTACTCTTTGGTGGATTTCATTTATTGGTACATCAAAACGTTCGCCGGTTTTTCTAACTTTAACTTCAAGCAAATTTTCATTTAATTTTTTTTCACC
>CAZTDB010000016.1:0-13651 GCA_964612385.1 uncultured Ignavibacteriaceae bacterium | reverse complement strand
GCAATAAATGCAATAACTCCATATTGTTCTGAACACCATTTTAGAGAGCATCTGGCAGTCCGGAAGCTTGCCAACATTCAACATATATCAACTGTAATAGAAGCTTCACTAAATAATTACAGTTCGATATTTAAAATTATTAAAGCGCTTTATCCAACTCCTGCAGTTTGTGGAATTCCAAAAGAAAAGGCATTCGATTTAATTAATAATTTGGAGACGGATAGCCGCGGCTTATACTCCGGCATAATAGGATGGTTCAACTTTAACAATGAAGGAGAATTTTTTGTGTCCATTCGTTCGGCATTGAGCAAGGGAAATAAAATCTATGCTTATGCCGGCAGCGGTATTGTGGCAGACTCCATTCCCGATGATGAATTCCGGGAAACCGAACTTAAACTTAAACCCATTATTTCGTTATTCAATGAAAATTAATAGAAACATATTCTGGACAGAGACTTTTGTTAAAGAGCTTATATCTAGCGGTGTTAAGTATGCGTGCATCTCTCCCGGATCGAGAAACACTCCTTTAACACTTGCGTTTGCCAGCAGCAAAAAGATAAAATCGTTTGTTCATATTGACGAAAGAAGCTGTGCATTTTTTGCATTAGGATTAGCAAAAGTAACCGAAACACCGGTTGCAATTGTTTGCACTTCCGGTACTGCAACTGCCGAGCTGTATCCGGCAATAATTGAAGCATATCAACAAAGAGTTCCGCTGATAGTTTGCACTGCCGATCGACCACCGGAATTGCTGGACGTCGGGGCTAATCAAACTATAAATCAAAATAATCTCTACAAAAATCATATACGCTGGTTTGTTGATGTCGGCTTACCCGAACCGATTACCCGCCGAATCAAACATATAAAAGTACTTGCAAGACGTGCAGTATATGAAAGCACTGTCAGAGCCAAGGGTCCGGTACATTTAAATTTCCCCTTCAGAAAACCGTTTGAACCGGATGCATCTACCGATGAAATTGAAAAAAGTCTAATCGATTTAGCTGATTCAACTATCACTGAGAAAAAATATTTCTTCAAAGAAGAAGAGCGGGACGTTTTTTCAGAAAAATGGTTTCAGGGAATATTTAATGAACTGAGTAAATCTAAGAGAGGATTAATTATTGCCGGACCGGAAAATTATAACCCCAGTTTCCACAACAATTGTGCTCTGCTTTCCGAAAAACTCGGATTTCCCGTTATCGCCGATGGCGCTTCGCAACTTAGATTCGGATTACACTCTAAGACAAACATTATTTCAAACTTCGAAGGATTTCTCCGCTCAAAATATTTTGCGGATAAATATAAACCCGATATTATTCTTCACTTCGGGAGAACGATTACATCAAAGGCTTTAGACGAATATTTAGAAAGCTGCAGCGCAAAACGTTATATGATAAATGAATATGGCGATTGGTTCGATCCTTCTAATAAGGCAGCGGCATCATTCGCTTTTAAGCCTTATTTGTTCTGCCAAAAGATGACAGAATATTTAACCCGTAAAAATTTTATAACAAAAGAAAACGGCTGGTTCAATTTGTTTAAGAATGCGGATGCAATTTCAGGTAAAATTAAATGCGAAGTAATAGACAAAGCTTTATTCCCTAACGAAAGCCGGATCATCAATGAAATTATTAATTTAATTCCCGATAACTCCCGCATCATGATTTCGAACAGTATGCCGATAAGAGACTTCGATTACTTTGCTTCAATCACACAAAAAAGAATCAGCATCTTCAACAACCGCGGTGCGAGCGGAATAGACGGAATTACTTCAACTGCTCTTGGTATTGCTGCAACTGATTCAACACCTACAATTTTACTAACCGGCGACCTTGCATTTTATCACGACCTTAATGGCTTGCTTGCTGCGAATAAATATAAGATTCCGCTGGTAACAGTGCTTATAAACAACAACGGCGGCGGCATTTTTGAAGTATTACCAATCGCCAAATATGGTAAAGTATTTAAAGAATATTTTATTGCACCCCATAATCTAAATTTTCAGCCGTTCGTTAAAGCTTACGGCGGCAAATATAAATTGATAGAGAGCTGGAGTGAATTTCGAAGTACATTTAAGAGAGCACTAACAAGCAAACAATTTCATGTCCTCGAAATTAAAACCGATGCGGCTAAGTCGTTAACTCTAAGAAGAAAGTATTGGGAATTAGTTAATAAACAGATCATCTCGTTAAAATTATGAGAATAAAATCGGGTGAAATTCATCTGAATGTTGAATTGTTTTCATCTCCGGTAAATCCGCTCGGCACAATTATTTTTCTGCATGGATTTACCGGCTCCTCGGAAGATTGGGTTTATTCCGCAAACAAAATAGACGACAGATTTCAAAAAGCCGGTATTGATTTAATTGGACACGGCGAAAGTGACTCGCCGGATGAACAGTTTAAATATAGTCTTACTAATGTAATCGAACACATTAAAGATGTGATTGACTACTTCCGCTGGAAAAACATTTTTTTATTGGGCTATTCAATGGGTGGACGAATTGCTCTAACCTATGCAAATAAATTTCAGCATAAAATTTCCGGTTTGATACTTGAAAGCGCTACAGCCGGCATTGAAGACCCAAACGAACGTATAGATAGAATTAAGAGGGATAAAGAATTATCGGATTTCATACTCTTCCATTCACTCGAAGAGTTTACCGATTATTGGATGGACCTTGAAATCTTCCAAACCCAAAAAAGATTTTCAAATCCAAGGCTTACCGAAATTAAAAAAGCAAAGCTAAAAAACAATAAAACCGGATTAGCCAATTCCCTACTTGGTTACGGCACCGGAGCGATGCCCCCCCTATTTGATAGACTTCCGTTTATTAAAATCCCAACACTTCTAATCAGCGGTGAACTCGATACAAAATTCACTTCAGTAAACAAGAAGTTAGTTAGGCACTTACCAAATGCAGAACACGTAATAATAAAAAATGCCGGACATAATACTCATCTCGAAGAATCGGAAAAATTTGTTGAAGTGGTGAATGGTTTTTTGAAGAAGAGTATAAAATAAACTCTTAAAAAAAAGGATAGGTCTATTTCTATTATAGTAGTCAGTTGAACTAAAACATACATTTGATATAGAAAGCTGTATTACTAACTCACATTACGCAAAAAAATCGAACTCTCAAATGAGTCCTTCGGACATCCCCCTCACTCGAGGTTGACTAATCCAAAGGATCGTTCCGAAAAGTAGCATTGTCATTTCCGAAGGATCAATTTGATCGATCCCGAATGCTTTTCATAAAGAACCTTCGGTCGCGAGAGAAATCTTTCATTTCGAAAAGATTTCTCTCCAAGGGAGTCCTTTGGACAGTCGAAGACTCCTGCCTGCCTGCAGCAGTCAGGCGAAATAACAAAAAAGAACTTTTCAGAATGATCCTTTGGATTGGACAGCCTTACTTTATTGTCAATGATCACTTATCATAAAACTTTCTGTCAGCACATAAAATGTAAAGACATAACCTCCAATCCGAAGGATCCTTCGGACAAGTCCTTCTCTTGGTAAGAGAAGGATTAGGATGAGTTCGTTTTACCGTTAGATTGTTTTCTAATTTTAAATTTCTTTACGCGGTAATCGAACTCTCTCTAAATCTCTCTCTTATTTACCTGGCTTTAGACAGGCAAAGAGAGATACTTTATTATCAATGATCACTTATCATAAAACTTTCTGTCAGCATATAAAATGTAAAGTTACTTTTACCAATAAGCCCTTCCCTTTGTAATGGAAGGGTTGTCCAAAGGACTCTTTTGAGGGTTGAGTTCAAGTTGCCGGCTTTGCTTTTCTGTTTTGTATTCGTAAGGAGTGTAGATTTTGTTGATGTAGATGGAGCTTCTCTCTGCAATTTCAATATTTTTTTTGCTACCGAATTAATCAAAAAGATCAGGTTGAGATTTATTACCAGGTCTTAATTTATATCTGACCGGTTTGGACAACTTTACGATAACACCATCTGCTTCTGCCTTCTCTAACCAGGAATTTAGCTGGGTTGTATTAAGGTCCATACCATCTTTTAGTTTTTTCAGATTCAGTTCTTTATCTTTCAATAGATGTACAAGCTCGATGAGGAACAGTTCGTAAAAGCTTTTATCAGCAAATGATATTTCAGTTTTATTTTGCATAATTGATTCAGATGGCTCCATTTTTTCTTTTTCTAAAGCAATCTGTGGTTCGTGTACTGTGGCAATTTTATACGCCTCAACAAAAATTTTCCCCCCACCAATAATATCAGAAACTAATTGATCTGTTTCTGTTTGATTCTTTATAACAATTCCACCGCTTTTAATCAGAGATAAATTCCCGGATTCCGTATCATTGCTTTCCCTTACATAAAGCGGCACCCATTTTTTCTTCAGGTTTTCTACAGCACCTGACCATGTGCCACCCTTTAATCCCGAATGTACAACAATTGCGGCTTCCGAAAGACAATAAATATATTTATTCCTTCCCATTGCATTACCAACATTAAATCCTGCATCCGGGTAGTACGGTGAAATAAAAGCTAAAGAACCGCCGGATAAGAATTCTCTGTAAATTTGTGAAATTGATTTCTGGAATAAGCTATCAGCCAAAACACCTATTGCATTTCCCTTACTCTCAAGTGCTCCCAGCATAGCAGTTTCATCTACCCCTTTAGCACCGCCCGAAATTAAAACCAAATTATTTTCAGAAATGCTTTTTCCTAATTCTTTGGAGTATTTTAATTCTTCATCATTAACACTTCTTGAGCCAACTACAGCAATTCCTTCCATATTAAGTAATTTTTTATTTCCCGAACCGTATAAAATAGGAGGAGATAATGTCCCTAACCTGGTTTTCAATTTTTTAGGATAATCTGCATCGGACCTGGTTAAAATCCATATACCGGCTCTGCTCCACTTTTCCAGAACCATACTCATCTGAGCGCCGCGTTTCAGGAGTCCAATTAATCTTTCACGTGTAATTTTATTATCCTTCCAACTTTCGATGATATTCGGTCCATCTTCCGAAAGTAAACTCCCGGGTGAATATCCCCGCTCTTTAAGCCATCCTGCAAAAACTTTCCATTCAGATGGAGTGAGCGGATTTACATCATCTTTGCCTGGCTTTTTGAAATAAGATGTAAGCAATACTATTGATTGTTTTTCTATATCAAGGGTTTCCATTTCTTAACTTCCTGAAGTGGTTGACGCGAGAACAACCGGAAAAACCGGTCCTGAACCTGCTCGCCTTAGTAATGCAGAAATAACAGTTAAAGTCCATCCCGAATCTACAATATCATCAATTAATAATACAGGGCTATTAGGAATATCATTCTCAATCTCGAAAGCTCCATCGAGATTATTGCATTGGTGAAACCTGTTTTGCATCAGCTTTTGCTGTGAATTATTCTTTACTTTCTTAACTACATTGATGAATGGTATTCTAAGTTTAATTGATAGTCTTTTTGCGAAATCGGGCACAAGCTCTACATGATTTAAAGAAGGCACGCAGGTTATCCATTCAGCTTTGGGTTCCGGTTTCCATCGCATAGTTATCATCTCAGCCATAGCATCAACCAGTTCATCTGTGAAAAAATTATTATTCTTACATTCCCTTACCAAATAACCCCAGCCCGCATCACCCCAGCGTGCAAGAATTCTTCCTTCTTCACCCCTTAATTCGACAGGTATGTTTCCCTTAAACTCATAAACAGGGAATGAATCCTTTGCAGCCTGCTTATTCAATATTAAGGGTAATTCACTTTGCTTTATATATCTGGCTGCGGCTATAACAAAGTTAGTATTTGTTGTTACCAGAATTTTTGAATCCTCTCTACAGTTCCGACAGTTGTTACATTCAGAAGGGTCAGGGTCGTCTAATGATTTTCTAAGAAACTTCATTAAACATTCTTTATGATTTAGATAAACCTGCATCTCCTGCCATTCCATTATTCTACGGTTCGTTAAGAATTCAATTCGCTCTTTATCTATTTTGAACGGAACAGGAGTTCTATAATATTTTGATTTTACTTTGATTACCGGTGCAGGATTTTCAACTGATAATGACTTAAGTATTTTCTCAATAGTACCGAATGAATAATTGAGCTTCTCCTCAATTTCTCTCACCGATAAGCCGTCAGAGGCATCTAACAGATCAAGTATTTTGTAAATATCCTGCTCAGTGGGGAAAGCAGTTCTTCTAAAATATTCGTGTATTTCTTCATCTTCTTTTCCGGTTAATAGAATTCCGTATGCTTTGTCAATTGCTCTACCTGCTCTTCCCACCTGCTGGTAATAAGAAACAACATTCCCCGGTGCCTGGTAATGAATAACAAAGCCGAGATCAGGTTTATCATATCCCATCCCTAATGCTGAAGTAGCCACGAGTGCTTTGATTTCATTACTTAATAGTTTTTCTTCAAGCGTGATTCTGTATGCATTTACATCGTTAAATTCTTCATTGCTAACGTCGGAGTAGTATGCTTCCGCTCTAATATTGTTCTGCCTTAACCAACCGGCAACAGTATCGGCATCTCTTTTGGTTAATGTATAGATTATTCCTGTCCCCGATATTTTAGGTAAATTTTCTGCAAGCCAGGCTAACCTTTGCGCCTGGTCGGGAAGAATTATGTTTTGCAAATACAGACTTTCGCGTGAAAGGTTTCCCCTTTTTATTTCAAGATTTTTAAGTTGAGTTTCAATATCCTTTACAACCCGATCGTTAGCTGTTGCAGTTGTGGCAAGTACGGGAATATTTGCAGGTACATTTCTCAGCACATTGATTATTCTTCTGTAATCCGGTCGGAAGTCATGACCCCAGTCAGAAATACAGTGTGCCTCATCAACTACAAACAATCCAATTTTATCCGAAAGCGGAATTAATACATCTTCAATAAAGTTATCGTTAGCAAGTCTTTCAGGTGATATTAATAAAGCATCCACTTTATCCGATAGTATTTTATCTATTACCTCCTTCCATTCACTTGTGTTAGCCGAGTTGATGGTTTCTGCAGTTATGCCAATGGGGCGTGCTGCCTCGAGCTGGTTACGCATCAATGCAAGCAGCGGCGAAATAATAAGAGTTATGCCGCTTCCTCTTTCTCTTAAAATTTTTGTTGAAAGAAAATAAACAATACTTTTACCCCAGCCTGTGCGCTGAACTAAAAGAAGCTTTTTATTCCGGTTTGCTACTGCGTCAATAGCTTCCCACTGCCCTTCCCTAAATTCCGCGGAGGGATTATTCAGAACTTTTTTAAGTAGTTGAAGGGCTTCTTGTTTTTGCATTTATTGCCAAATGTAAATAAATATATTATTCTTAATTGCAATGGATTTCAATAAATTCTATTTTGACTCTGACACTTAAAAATATTTATTAAATTCCACAAATGAAAAAGCTTGCTTCAACAACTCTCATCCTGCTGTTACTTCAATCCTGCGGATTATTTCTTTCACCTTTTGATGCACAGAGCTACCAGTATTTTATCGGGTTAAAAGTACTTCATTTGAAATTTATTGAAACGTTTACAGAATCAGATGGGAAAGTGTTTGACATAAATAAAATTGATGAGTTTTATAACACAATTGATATAAAATTCAGAGAAGCAATTGAATATCAAAAACAGATTACAGAAGATAAAACACGGCTTACTGCTTTTGAAATTTTGAGAGAAGAGTTTGAAGATAACCATAATGAGTTGACATCAGGCGAAGAACTTTTCAGCAAACTTTTTGCGAATGAATTGCTGGAAGAGATAAACGAAAATTATAACCTTGCTATTAAAGGAGAATTGAGCAGAAAGGGTGCACCATGAGTGAATTGGAAAACTTATCCGCTGAAATTAAGAAAGAGTTCCTGGAGTTCTTTACACAAGCACAGGCTGAACAGTTTGAATTCGCAAAGGATGCTGCAAACAAATTAAAAGAATGGACAGCGTTATATACAACTGGACGGCTTTCCGAAAAAGAATTTAAATCTCTTTTAAGATCACGTGAAAGAACAATCCGACAAAACTTAAATACGCTTGAGATACAGGCAAGAGCAAGGGTAGAGAAAATTCTGTTTGGAATGATTAATCTTATTAAAGGTAAAATCATCCCTAATTTCTAAATCTCCTCCGACTACAACGATTCTGCAAAATCATCTATGAGTTCTGTTTTTAATGGGATTTGAAACTTTCTGCTTTAGGGATTTTTTCTTAATACTCTGCAAACAACTTTTGCCATTTCAACTAACTTTGTTTTATTATTTAAGATCAAAGGAACTCTCTCTTAATCTCTCTCTTAACAAGAGAGAGACTTTATTGTCATTATAAAACAAAATATTATTTCTTCTGTCAGCATATAAAATGTAAAGTTATTACTACCAATCCGAAGGATCCTTTGGACAAGTCCTTCTCTTGGTAAGACTTGTCCGTCTTTGGCGGCGCAGGATTAGAGCCTGCCCGGAATTCTGTCCTGCACTTGTTTCAGGATCTGTGCTTATTTCGGGGATGAGTTCCACAATTTACTCAGTAATAAAAAATATTTTTATATGGTTTGAATTTTCTTAAAGTGATATTAAGAAATTATACCCACCGGACAGGTCTTTTAAGAGTATAGCCATTTGGTAAAAGAATTTCATCGGCAAATTGAGATGATTGAAACTTCGCTTCGTGATTTTGCAGTGAAAGATAGTTTGCAGCTTTTTGTTTTAAATCGTAAGAAAATCTTGCGGGCGGGAAATAAACAAAAATTTTATGAGTGGGTTTTATTTCATTGATAAAATTAATTGGAGGTATAAGGTCACTGTCAGCAGAAATTAAAACTGAAATATCGCATTGATCCAAAACAACATCCCGAATCATTTGAACGGCAATATGCACATCGGTTTCCTTTTCTTCGAATGTTTTTATTTTCTGTCCGTTATGATCAATAATCTTTTCAAGGAATTTACCTAGGAAGAGATGAAATTTTGGATTTAATTTATTAGCTGAAAGAAATAGATCCTGCCTGTCTTGTTTGCCTCTGGATTTCTGGATTGCCGAGAAATAATTCACTCTAATCAGTTCTTGATGCGGACGAACAAACTGTTCGCAGAACTTAACAAGGTCTAACCAATAATACTTCTTCCAGTTTTTACTTCGCAACCCGAAATAAAGGTTAAAACCGTCTATATAAAATATTAATCTTTGTTTTTTATTACTCATATTTATAAAAAAACCCCTCTGCAATTGAGGGGCTGTCACAGGACTTTCTCATCCTGCGGGGGTAAGAACACTGCAAAAGTATGTATATAACGATTCAATTGCAATAGTTATTAAACCTCTTTAATAACAAATTTTGAATGTTTTTATCATATCCCTTCTACCTCACACAATTCTGCGAAGTCGTCTATGGATTCCCAGCTGAGGTATGGGATGAAGTTTGTTATTTTTAAAACCTTAGTAACACAGTAAACAACCAGGAAATAAAAACCTCATCCGAAGGGTCCTGTGGATTAAGTTATTATCAAGCAATCAAATTTTTAATATATTAAATAAGATAATAAGGTTAACTGTTTTGAGGATTTGTTTGTTACTAAGGTTTTGGAACGCGTGTTTGAAACTCTCTCTCAACTTTATTACCGCTATAAAACTACTCATTTTTTGATTTAAAACTTCTGGTAACTGCAGAAGCAGATAAACCAGTTGGAACTGCGACAATTCCCAATCCAATTATAACTATTATTGAAGTAAATATTTTACACCTGCAGTAATTGGATACATATCTCCATAGCCAATTGTAGTTAAAGTCGCTACTGACCACCACATATAATGAAATATTGAACTAAATTATTCAGGCTGAACTGGATTTTCGAAATAATAAATACCAACTGAAGATACATATAATAAATACAGTAGTCCCAAGAAATATAGTTAGTTCTTCCTTAATTAATGAAAATGCAAGCTTATATCTTTTTATTGCTTTGTTATACCTAAACAGTTTAAATATTCTTATTAGTCTAAATAATCTAAAAATTCTGATAGAACGTAAGTCTATTCCAGAGGAAAAATAAAAAGGTAGGATTGCAAAGAGGTCTATAAGACCATAAAACTAAATATAAATTTTAGTTTATTATCAATAACTAATATTCGACTGATATACTCTATTGTAAAGATTATTATTGATATTATTTCGAAATAATTAAGAAAAGAAATTGTTTCTAAGGATAGATTTGGGATTGTTTCAATAGTAAAACTCATTATTGATATTACAATCAAAGATTGAATGAAGAATTCAAAATATTTTCCCGTCTTTGAATCGCATTGTTCAATAAGTGTTTTTATTCTTCCTTTTAGATTCATAATAATGAGAGTAAAATTATTTGTTGTTAGTAACTTTTTATAATTCAACATTTGAAATCAATTTTTTATTTAATATTTCCTTAATCAAGCTATCCAAATCAAAAATTTGTTCAGCAACTGCCTCGTGCCACAGTTGTTCAGGAAGTAATTTAGTAAACTTTGATATTTTCGTAGCCCTAATCTCATTCAATAATTTGATTTCAAAATATTTAAATGATTCTTCATTGGTGGATTTTAATCTTTCTAAGAATTCCAAAATTATCTGATCAAGTTTCGCTTCATTTTTTTTCTTTCTTCGAACTTCGATTCTCTGATAACTGGACGTAGCCAATCCAATACCATACAATGTCAGCAGTTTAGCCAGAGTTTTATTAATACGGTCTCCAGCAAATGTCCAGATTTCAGCTTTGTCATTATTCAACAGAATAATTGACCAGACTTCTTCAAACCAATTTATAAATCTTAGCTTTTCTCTTCTTGAAAGAATACATTCTTCCGCCTCTTTGTTCAAGAATTTAATTTTTTCATTTCCGAATAAAATTTTACCAACTTCTTTTGCGGTTTCATAGGGAACTTCCATCCCTCCATAAACAATCCATTTAGGGGCATCTCCTATTTTTGTTTTTCTTACAAATAATTCTCTTGTTTCATATTTAATCTTTATTGCTTCCCATTCAATTCCTCCCAATACAAAAAAGAAAGGTAGTTCTAAAGCTTCAACAAAAGCTGCATCTAAAGTTCCAATATGTTTTTTTTCGCTCCAAACATCATACATAAAGCTGCTGTCGAATACTGCAAACAACTTTCTCCAATTAGCCCCTAAAAAATTTTTTTCGCATTCTTCTCCAACTATTAATAATTCATCAACCTTCCTTAAAAATTTTCGTTCAACCATAAAGTCAATCAAAACTTTGAATTTCTCAAAGGTAATATTGGAATAAGAATGTGAAGTGGAAAGAATATTCCAGGCTTTCTCCTTTTTAATTCCATTATTTTGAAGACTCAAACAGATCAGTTGATGAGCTAAAATATGATACGCTTTTGTTGGGAAATTTATTTTATCGGATATTCCTTTTAACCCCAAGCTAACAACTGCCGTTAATAAAATTAAATCATCTTCTCTCAAACACAGTCCATGAAAAACCTGTGGTTTGTTTGGTCTTCTTCCGGTTCTTCCTACTCTCTGAAGAAAGGCACTTGAACTTGAAAGTGCGCCAGCTTGAATAACTTGATCTAATTCCCCTACATCTATTCCTAATTCGAGTGTGGAAGTACTGATAATAGCTTCTAATCCACTTCCAAAAGAAGATTTCATCTTAATTAAATTTTCAGCTTCTTCACGATAAAATTTGCTTACAGCAGAGTGATGAGTACGAACCCTAACAGGATTTTTTGTCCTTGTGTGAACGTTCATCTGATTAATTGCAGTTGCTAATTTTTCCGAATAAGTTCTTGAACCGCCAAACACGATAGATTTCTTATTAGGAAGCAATTGATATAAACTATGAAAATAACGGTTCAATGCGGAAGACGCCGGATTATTCTCTTTATCATTATCTTCGTTAAAGAATGAGATGTTAAATTCTTTTTGCTTTTCCTCCTTGGCAACAACTTTAACTCTTTGACCTCTTTTTCTTTTTTGTCCTGCTAACCAATTCAACATATCATCTGGATTACCAATTGTTGCTGAGATTGCAATTCTTTGAGGTTGTTTGTTAATTGCTTTTTCCAATCTTTCCAGTAAAGTTATTAAATGACTTCCTCTATCACCGGAAGCAAAGTTATGTGCTTCATCAATTATTATTACCTCTAAGTCAGCAAAGAATTTATTCCACCCTGCTTTTCTCAGCATTATTGCTTCTAAAGATTCTGGAGTAGTTAAAAGTAATTGGGAGGGTTTTTTGAATTCTTCTATTTTATCGTTCTGACCAACATCACCATGCCATTTAAAGCAATGCAAGCCACAAGCTTCTGAGTATTCTTCAATCCGTAGTTCAATATCATTAAGTAATGCTCGTAAGGGAGCTAAATATAAAATTTGAACTGATGATTTTTTACCCCCTGATGAACGGGTTAAAACAGGAAAAAATACTGCTTCAGTTTTTCCTCCCGCAGTAGGTGCCTCAATTATACAATCAGCATTACTTAAAATTACTGAAATTGCTGCTTTTTGTATATCGGAAAGATCCTTCCACCCTTTTTCAAAAATAAGATTTTGTAATCTTTCATGAATGGAATTCAGTTCTGATGATTTAACAGGAATACTTTCATCCATCAGTTTAATATTGATGTTATCTGTGAAGCGATATTATTTTCATTATTATTGACCTTCATTAAGTCAGTATATGAAAGACCAGGATTTTCTTCGCATAAATCCAGAATACTTATTAATTCTCTTAATACCGGACGAGGCTTTCTTTTAATTTGTTCTTCTCCGAAAGCAGTCCATTCCCTTACTAAATTTTCCAACATCTCATCTGTTAATTTTTCTTTACTATTCCAGTTATAAGCAACTCCATGAATATCTCTCACTTTCTTCGCCACATCTAACAGTTTTTGATAGCTCAATCCTTCTAAAATTATGACTGGTTGTCTCATACTACTTAATGTCTCAGAAACGTTGGGAACAATTACTCTATCTGCTAAAGCTTCATAACTTTTAAGCCCTGCACGATCGTCTTCAAAAAAAGCATCCGTGCCTGTAAAAATTAAAAGACAATTAGGGAAACCGTTCTTACCTGATTCATCTATTAACAAACGAAGTATTTCTAACGCTTGTTCACGTTGTCTTGTGTGAGGAAATCTTCTAATTAATTCTAGTTCATCAACTAACAATAATAACCCCTGATATAGTGCTCCTTTAATAACTTCTAAAAGTGCTCTTATTCTTGGAAATACTTCATTAGGTTCTAAATATCCTTTAACACCGATTTCTCTAAAATTACTTGACGCCATTGATCTGCTTCCGCTTAACCACGCAACGGCAACAGATGCAGTGACCTGATCACCATTACTTCTTGCTTTATAAAATGCGCGCAAAGCAGGGGCAAATCCTGGATCCAAATCAGCTAAATATGCAAGTTCTGATTCAACTCTTCTTTCGACTATTGTTCTTAATTGCTTTTGAGTTGAGGGTTCTAAAGAAATCATTCCCTCAATTTGGGCTGTCTTTCTATGAATATTAAGCAACCATGATTCTAAGATATCAACTAAAGAACTTGAGTCCCTCTTTTCCAAAATCCTTAAACCATTAATTAAACCTGAATAGAAAATCGGTAAATCAGATAAAGGTTGATCAGGTCCGATGTTTACTGTTGAAACAGCAAACTCATTGATTAGCGCATATTCTCTCAACCA
>CAZTDB010000015.1:0-13728 GCA_964612385.1 uncultured Ignavibacteriaceae bacterium | reverse complement strand
AAGCAGCGGAAGAAAATATTACTGCGGCAAAATCAGGCTGGTTTCCGAATATTTATCTAACGGGCAATTATTATTACAGCAATCCAAACATAAGATTTCAACCATTAACTGAGCAATGGAATGAGACATGGGATGTCGGTTTAACTTTAAGTTGGGATATCTGGGATTGGGGATTAACATCCTCCAAGACAACGCAGGCGTATGAATTATCGGTACAAACACAGACTTCATTAGAAAAAATGAACGACAACATTGAAGTGGAAGTATATCAAAGCCATCTGAACTTAATTAAATCAAAAGAAAAAGTCGATGTTAGCAGATTAAGCTTAGAACAGGCGTCAGAGAATTATCGCATAACATCAGAAAAATATAATCAACAATTAGCAACCAGCACAGATCTGATTGATGCTGAAGTATCAGAGCTGCAGGCAGCAACAAATCTCACATCATCTTTGATTGAATATAAACTTGCAAAGGTGAAACTTGAAAAGGCGGTTGGGAGAAGAATTTATTAACAGAAAAATTGCTTAATTGTTGCATTGTTAAATTGATATTAAAACAGTTTAACAATTAAGCAATAAAACAATTTAACAACAGAATATTATGAACAGTATAGATGTAAAAAACTTAACAAAAAATTTCGGCAGCTTTACTGCTGTTGATAATGTTTCGTTCACTGTGAGGCAAGGAGAAATATTTGGTTTTCTCGGTGCTAACGGTGCAGGAAAATCTACAACAATCAGAATGCTCACCGGAATTCTTGAACCGACTTCAGGCAATGCTGTAGTAGGCGGATACAGCATAATGAAAGAACCAGATAAAGTAAAAACACAAATCGGTTACATGTCCCAGAAGTTTTCATTATACAACGATCTCACAGTGGAAGAGAATATACGCTTCTTTGCAGGTGTATACGGTTTAACCGGAAAGAAATATGAGGAGCGAAAAAAATGGGTATTAAAAGTTGCCAATCTTGAAGGAAAAGAAAAACTCCTCACGGGCTCTCTGCCCGGAGGTATAAAACAAAGACTTGCATTGGGAACTGCTGTAATTCACGAACCCAAAATAGTTTTCCTTGATGAACCAACAAGCGGGGTTGATCCGGTTTCGAGAAGAAATTTCTGGGATTTGATAAATGAGCTTTCGGCAAGCGGAACTACAGTACTAGTTACAACTCATTATTTAGATGAAGCCGAATTCTGTAACGATATAATTCTGATTAATGCGGGAAGACTAATCGCGCAGGGTAATGCAAAAAAGCTTAAAACCAACTATATAAAAAATATCATACTTGAGATCGAATCCGACAGAGTTGTTGATAGTATGGGAATATTGGAAAAAGAGGATTGGGTTGGTGAAACTTCAATATTCGGCAATTACATTCACATAATATTAAACGATAACACAAAAGGTGAAGCAGAGGTTAGAGAAATTCTGACTAAAAGAAATTCAATTATAGTACACAGAGTTGATAAGATAGTCCCGACATTGGAGGATGTATTCATTCATCTTTTGGAAAAGGATAAGGCAAATGTTTCATAGAATATACGCCATGGCAAAAAAAGAATTCAGACAGTTGAAGCGCGATACAAGAATGCTTTTTATTGTATTCTTCTTCCCGGTTGTACTTCTGGCAATTTTTGGATATGCAATTAACTTCGATGTAAAGCATATAAAAATTGCAGTATATGATCAGGATAAGTCGGACTATACACGAGAATATCTTAACGGATTAATCAGCTCTGAATACTTTGATCTTGTTACTTACATTTACAATGATGCTGAAATAAAAAGGTTATTAGATGAAAAGATTGTGCAAGCTGTGATAGTTTTTCCGAATGATCTTTCAAGAAGAATAAATAATAACGAAGAAGTTAAAGTCCAGTATCTCGTTGATGGTGTTGACGGTAATACTGCAAATGTAATTGTTAATTATGTAAATGCAGCAACATATAATTATTCATTAAAACTTACGAAAGAATATCTGGCTGTAACAGGCAAGCAGTCTTATGTTCCGGTAAATCTCGAACCGCGATTCTGGTTCAATCCAGAATTAGAAAGCACCAAGTTTTTAATCCCCGGATTGATGGGGATGATATTAATTATTACAGCAGTAGTATCGGTGTCTTTATCTATTGTTCGGGAAAAAGAAAGAGGAACGATTGAGCAGATAAATGTTTCGCCTCTTTCCTCTCTTGAATTAATTATCGGCAAGACAGCACCATATATTGTTATATCACTTATAAATGCTGCTATTGTTTTGTTTGCAGGATACATTCTATTCGGAATAGTAATTAAAGGTGATATCCTTCTGTTACTTCTCAGCACTTTAACATTTTTGTTTGCCGCACTTGGTCTTGGAATATTTATATCTAGCGTTGCGGATTCGCAGCAAGTGGCATTTCAAGCCGCAAATGTTACTTCGCTGCTGCCATCACTTATATTATCAGGATTTATTTTTCCGATAGAAAGTATGCCAACAATTATTCAGTGGGTTACTAACATCACACCGGCAAAATTTTACATAGTAACTCTTAGAGCAATACTATTAAGAGGAGTTGGACTTTCTGCATTTTGGGAACAGTTAATCTATCTTATGATTTTCGGAATTATTTTTATCGCACTTGCAACTCTGGTTGATAGGAAAGCAAAAGCGGCTTAATGAAGAGTTCAATCAATTATCAAACAAGAGATTTACCAAATGAAAACCATATATGAATTTATAAGAAAAGAACTTTTACAATTTAGACGTGATAAAAAAATGAGAGCCATAGTTTTTATGGCTCCCGTTCTACAACTTATTTTGCTTGGCTATGCCGCCAATATGGATGTCAATGTTGTACATACTGCAATTTTTGATCAGGATAAAACTGCAACAAGCCGGGAATTTATAAGAAACTTTGAAGAATCGGGGTACTTCTCGATTGATTATTATACGTCAAGCTATGATGAAGTAACAGAACTTATTGATAATGGAAAAACAATTGTTGCTATCGTAATTCCTAAAGATTTCGAAAAAAACATAAACAAACGTGAAACTGTTTCTATCCAAACCCTATTCGAAGGATCCGATGGAAACACTGCATCTATAGCCATGGGTTATGTACAAGGTATCACAAACCGCTTTTCAAAACAAATAATTATTGATGCAAAAAACAAATATGGAATAAAACTTCCACTTGTCGGATCACTTACTCCGGAAGTAAGAGTTTGGTACAATCCCGAAATGAAAACCAGAAATTATATGGTACCGGGAATTATGGGATTGATATTAATGATTACTACTTTATCGCTTATGTCTATGGCAGTAGTTAGAGAGAGGGAGATCGGAACACTTGAACAATTGATAGTAACTCCGATTAAATCGTATCAGCTATTACTCGGTAAATTAATCCCCTTTACGATAATCGGATTTGTCGTTTTAGTAATTGTGATGCTTATAATGACACAATGGTTCGGTATTGTTGTTAGAGGTAATCCTTTGTTTTTATTATTTACTGCACTGCTGTTTGTTCTTTCAAATCTTGGATTGGGGTTATTCATCTCTACAGTTTCAAAAACACAGCAGCAGGCAATGATGGCTTCAGTATTCGCCGTGATGATGCCGATGATCTATCTTTCAGGATTTGCATTTCCGATTGAGAATATGCCAAAGGCGGTTCAGTATATAACTCACCTTATTCCGCTAAAATATTTTATTACTATACTACGCGGAATTGTTCTGAAAGGTATTGGTTTATCTGCATTGTGGGTTGAAACACTTATATTATTCGCGATGGGTGCAGGTATTTTAGTAATCAGTTCATGGAGATTTAGTAAGAAGATTGAATAGCGCATTAAGATAACAGAGATGACATCTTTACTCTCCAACGGTTCCAAGTAAAAGATGTCATCTCTAATACAAATATTTAGAAACCGGTAAAAAATTGAAAACAAAAAAATGAACAACCATAAATCAAAATTTTGGAGAATTTTATTTTCTGGTGCAATAATCTTTATTCTCGCAGTAAACTTTAACTTGTTTGCTGTAAAAGCGCAAACGAAAGATGAATACAAAGTTCTTGAAATAAAAACCCAAATAGGAGAGGGAAGAGATCAAGAAATAAAAGTTTTATTCGAAAAAGAAAGAAGAAAAATCGCACAATTAATTCTAAGGAACGGTAAGAAACTCGAATCACACAGCGTTGAGGAGCCAATCCTCATTCAATGTATTGCGGGTAGCGGTGAATTATTGATTCAAAACAAAGATATTAATGAAAATATCGAATTATTGCCGGGGACTTTTGTAACTGTAGATGGAAATATAGTTCACGATATAATTGGAAAACCCTCGGTATCTATTATACTGACAAGATTTTTGGAATAAACCTAAGTGGATAATAATATGAAATATAAATTACTTATAATGTTCGCTATTTTGCTGTTAACAACTATTTCTGTCTCAGCGCAAACGACTCAATTTTCCTCTCTGCGTACAAGTCCATTCCAAAACCAAAATTTAAATCTAACCGAGACTTTGGCTGAGGAGACTAAAATTGAAAAAAATTATTGGCTTCCGGCAGTTGAAATCATCGGTTTGAATTTCGGTGTTTGGGGTTTTCATCGATACTTAAGCGGTGAACCTTGGGCGGATATCAGCATGGAGTCAATCAAAAATAATTTTAAAAATGGATTTGAATGGGACGTAGACGGATATTTAATTAATCAATTTTGGCATCCGTATCACGGTGCAAATTATTTTAACTCTGCCAGGTCGAACGGTCTTTCGTTTTGGGAATCTGCTCCTTATGCTTTCGGTGGAAGTTTGATGTGGGAATATTTTATGGAGAATGAAACGCCTTCCTATAACGATATAGTTAATACGCCTGTAAGTGGAATTATTTTAGGCGAAATTTCTCATAGAGTTTCAAATTTAATTCTTGATGACGGATCCAGGGGATTTGAAAGATTTCTCAGGGAGTTTTCTGCAACACTGATCAATCCGATGCAAGGATTAAATCGTTTGATTCGTGGTGATATGTGGAGAGCAGGCAGCTCCTCAAAAAATCCTGATTTTAAACTGGTAGTATCATCAGGTGTTCATACAGTTTTTTTCAGCGGTAAGATGAACAATAGCCAATCTTATGCTACGCTTAGGGCAGATTTATATTATGGCGACCAATTTGCCGTAAATAAACACGAAGAACCTTTCGACTTTTTCACCCTCCATACTGAAGTAAACTTAGCAAAAGATGATAACATCGTTGGAATTTTTGCCAGCGGGGTCATTTGGGATGGTAATTTAGAGTTGTTCAAAAAATCGAAAAATATTATTGGGGTCTATAAAGAAATTGATATTCATATAAATACTGTTTATAAACTTTCCGCAACTAGTGTAACGGGACAAATCATTAATACAATCCCGATTTCTTCAACCACATCGCTTCAAAATCATGCGGGCTTATCGGCAATTTTAATGGGCGGAACCAATTCAGAATACGCAAGCGAATATGGAAAAGATTATAATATTGGTCCAGGTGCAAGTGCGAAGATTGGTTTCAGCTTAGCTCTCAAAAATATTGGAGAATTTTATTCTAATTATAAAAGATATTGGATTCATACGCTGAGTGGTGCAGATAGTGAGCAGTTTGTTGGGCTGCTTAATGTAGGGTTGAATTATCAATTGTTCGAAAAAACTTCTTTAGGTTTGGATTATTTATTGTACGAGCGGTATGGAGATTATGAATATTTTCCGAATACACAAGACGCAAACTCGGCAATAAGAATTTATATTAAACAGAATATTTAAAAGACACATCGATGCAATCTATAGTATATAAACGATGACAATATAAGCGATAGTATCGCTGGCAATTGCTTTGATTATATGGCGAGTATAAGAATCAAAAAAAATAATCGAAATAATTTAGTAATAAGCGAAAGTAATTCTTATGAAAATTAAAATCATTGTACTCATCTTTGGATTAATATTGGCAAATTCAATTTCTGCACAAAATAAAATATCGCTTCTTGAAACAGAAAAAGTGAAAGATTATTTAAAACTTAGCTCTCAGCAAGCTGAAAAGATTTATCCCCAAATCGAACACATAAAAAACATTCTTGAAGAAGACAAAAAGATAATTGCCGAGATAAAAGAACGAGTGAAAAATGGAGATGAGCCAGGCTTCTTTGAAAAAATCGGAGTTAAGAGAGGACACGACAAACGAGCCTCATCTATTGAAAGCTTAATAGATGAAATTGAAGATCTATTAGATGAGCAGCAAAAAATTAATTTCAATAGCATTGTAAAACCGGAATTAAAGGCACTCAAAAAAGAAGATATTTTTGGAGAGTAAATATCGATTGTGAGGTTGATAAAGAAAGAATAAAATAATTGAACCGTCAAGCTGATTCGCTTTATCAGACAGGTATAGATGAAATATGCAGCGAAAATTTATTCGAACATTTAATAACTATTCAAAATATTTTTTTCTAATTCTATTATTCATATACTGTAGTGATTTATTCTCTCAGACCATACAGAATGATATCGATGAGGTGGAGCAAAATGTCACAACCTCGATTCTACCCATTGTCCTTTACAGTAAAATGTTCGGATGGGCTGCCGGAGGTTTTGTCGGCATTCAAGGTCTGTCGCAAAGGAATATGTCGCTTTACGCCGGCGGATTGATTAGTACCAACGGTACTAAATACGGGTTTATTCAATTTAGAGAATTTTACCTGCCGTTTTATCCACGCCTTTATATTGCCCCGGATATTCTCGGAGGATATTTTGGAGTTTTGAAAGTATATAAAGATGATCCGGCAAATCTTAACATCGAACTAAACAAACCACGTGCAGGGAGTAATGAGTCGGATGAAGATGATTATATAGAAGTTAGCGGCTCTGATCAATGGTATGAAATGAAATTCAGATTTCTTTTGCCGATTGGTCACGGCAAAGATGAAGTCTATTTCTCGCCTCAATTAGAAAATGGAATTTTAGTCGGCGGTGAAATGGGCGGCACACATTGGGATCCTTTTGTAAGCGGGAGAACATTCATCGACATAAAACCTTTTTATAGAAAGAGAGTTGCATTCGCAACAAATGGAATTGAACTTGCATTGACAAGAGAGAATACTGATTTCTATGTCAATCCAACTCGAGGTAGTCTGCAGAAGTTTGCTTTTAGAAGAGACTTCGGCTGGTTTGATACTATGGCGCCGTGGAGTGTAATTGAAACTGATCTGAGATGGTATTTGCCGATTCACGAATTACTTGGAAATAAAAATTCTCTCCCAAAAGTACTCGCATTTAATTTTTGGACGGTGAATACCTTAACCTGGGATAGTTACGATGTTATAGGAATCGATGAGTATGGAAACAGCATTAAACAATATCACCGCCCGCCGCCGTATACCGGCGCTTATCTCGGCGGAAGGCAAAGACTGCGTGCTTATTACGAAGGAAGGTTCAACGATAGAGCTGCACTTTATTACGGTGCTGAATATCGACAAATAATTACATGGAATCCTTTTGATTATTGGTCGTTAACCAGAAAGTTAAATGTACACTGGCTCCAGTTTGCTGTATTTGCAGAAGTCGGCAGAGTTGCACCGGATTGGAATACAAAAACTCTTCATACAGATATGAAATGGAGCGCCGGCGGTGGATTAAGAATCTTCATGAATAACTTAATCCTTAGAATTGATTCGGCATTCGGAAATGAAGGAATGTTTTTGCAAATGTATGTTGACCATGCATTTTAATTTCTGCTTGAAAGTATTTATCTTAAATAAAAAATTTTGATGTTCAGCATCAAGTGATTGTTTCGCAAATTGACCCTTGCCAAACTTTTAGCAGGCAGTATTTCAATTTTAATATACTAAAAGTTGTAGCTTGATTAACTGATACATAAAGTTAAGCAAAAATTGTAGAACATTATCGGAGTATTGTTTAATTTGCATCTGACAAATGATTAAATTGGCGCTGCATAAGTAATTATCAGAGTTAATTCTTCTTCAACTATTTTTTAAAATTAATGCTTGAAACTTATCTAAGACAACTTTCAAATGAAATCTTGAAAGGCGATACGCGCGAAGAAAGCTTTTACAAGCACCTCGAAAAGTTGCTTCTCGATTTTGCCGAGCGTCGAAGAATTAAAAATGTAGACATCACCATTCTACCTAAACCAACTGAGTCAGGCAATCCGGATTTTCGTATTTGGGATGGTAAGAACCATATCACCGGTTACATTGAAGCAAAAGCTCCCTCGATTAGAAATCTTAATCATATAGAAGAAACGGATCAACTTGTACGATACATAAATACATTTCCCAACGTAATTCTAACAAATTTTTACGAATTCAGACTTTATCGAGAAGGCGAGCTGATTGCAGATGTACAAATTGCACGACCGCAAATTGCAAAGCACATAAATGCAGTCCCTCCGGTTGAAAATGAAAAGGAATTTTTCGATCTGTTGAATCTTTTTTTCTCATACTCACTACCGGCAATTAAAACAGCTAAGGCATTAGCAACCGAGCTTGCAAAGAGAACCCGTTTTTTGCGTGATGAAGTAATCAGTATAGAACTTCAAGAGGAAGTAAAAAACAGAAAGAAAGCCCTTCACGGTTTTTATGAGGCATTTAAAAATTATCTCATTAGAACCATTACAAAAGAACAGTTTGCCGACCTCTATTCTCAAACGCTTACTTATGGATTATTTGCAGCTAGAACACGTGCCGATAATAGTTTTAATAGGGAGCTTGCTTTTAAATATATTCCTAAGACGATTGGAATATTAAAAGATGTTTTCCGATTTATTTCACTTGAAGACCCTCCCAAATCACTCAAAGTGATCGTCGATGATATTGCCGAAGTTCTAAGCGTTACAGAAGTAAATAAAATTCTTCATGAATATTATATCGACGGAAAAGGTAAAGACCCGATCATTCATTTCTATGAAACATTTCTTACGCAATATGATCCGGGCATAAGAGAACGAAGAGGTGTTTATTATACTCCCGAACCCGTGGTGAAATACATCGTTCGTTCGGTTCATAAATTATTGAAAACGGATTTTAATTATACAGACGGACTTGCAAGCGAAGAGGTTACTTTGCTCGATCCGGCAGGCGGCACTTTAACATTTCCTGCTGAGGCAATTCGCATTGCCGTTGAAGAATACAAAGAAAAGTATGGTGAGGGAAGTGTAAATAATTTAATCAAAAAACAGGTGCTGCCTAACTTTTATGCATTTGAGTTGATGATGGCTCCTTATGCGATCGGACATCTAAAGATAGGATTTCTGCTAGAAGAGCTTGGTTATCATCTTAGCGATGAGGAACGATTTAAATTGTTTCTCACCAATACACTTGAAATTGAAGAGCTTGATCAGATCGATATCCCCGGATTAAGCTCTTTGAGCGAAGAAAGCCATTTAGCCGGAAACGTAAAAAAGAAAAAGCCGATACTTGTGATAATCGGCAATCCTCCTTACAGCGGAGTTTCGGCAAACATTAATGATTGGACCGAAAAGCTCTTAAAAGAAAACTTAGACGGCGCGCAAAGCTATTATTCCGTTGACGATAAACCGTTGGGAGAAAGAAAACTCTGGCTGCAGGATGATTATGTAAAATTTTTAAGATTCGCCCAATGGAAGATTCATCAAGCAGGCTTTGGAATAGTAGGCATGATTACAAATCACAGCTATTTGGATAATCCCACATTCAGAGGGATGCGGCAGAGTTTAATGAAAACTTTTAATGAGATTTACATTCTCGATTTACATGGTAACAGCCTGAAAAAAGAAACTGCACCGGATGGGAGTAAAGATGAGAATGTTTTTGATATTCGTCAGGGAGTGGCAATTGCATTATTTATTAAGAAGAAAACCGATGAAGATTGCAAGGTTTATCATTTAGATCGATACGGTTTAAGGGAAGAAAAATATAATTGGCTTGAGAAGAAAGATTTTTCTGTAAGGAATTATAAAAGAATTAAACCTAAGTCGCCCTGGTATTTTTTCATACCGAGAGACACTTCGAAAATTACCGAATACCTTAAATGGAAGAAGATTAATGATATATTTCCTATAAACGTTACGGGAATAGTTACGGCAAGAGATTCATTTGTGATTGGATTTGATAAAAGCGAGATTAGGAATAGAATAATGCAATTTAGAAATCTTGCATTAAGTGATGAGATAATAAAAAGAAGTTATGGATTAAAGGATACAAGAGGTTGGAAATTAAGCGAAGTACGTAAAGATTTAAGTTTAGATGAAAACTGGGATACTTATTGGGAAAAACTATTATATCGACCTTTCGACATTAGAACAATTTATTATACCCCCAAAATGGTCGATTGGGGAAGACCTGAATATATGTCAAACCTTTTTCATCAAAATGTTTCCATCTGTTTTATGAGGCAATTTAGTGGAAATGTTCCCTATTCTCACTTCCTAATTTCAGAACACATGGTAGATAACCGCACGTTTTTCAGCAGCAAAGGAATTATACAGCAAGCACCGCTTTATATTTACCCCGATAAATCTGAAAAGAAAAAGAAATTACTTTCACAAATATTAATGTTTGAACCTTCCACAGATTACGGTACACGCAAACCGAATATATCTCCAGAAATTTTTAACGAGTTAGAAAGTTATTATGGAAAACAACCAATAGCAGAAGAAATACTATATTATGTTTACAGCATTTTTTACAGCAATGTGTATCGGGAAAAATATTTTGAATACCTGAAAATTGATTTTCCGCGCGTTCCGTTTACAAGAAATTTTAAGCTGTTCAAAAAAATGACAGAATATGGTGAAGAGTTAATGAACCTTCACTTAATGAAAAGCAAACTATTAGACGATCCAATTTCAAAGTATAGAGGTAAAGGTGCTGCTGATCGAATTGAGAAAATCACTTATGATGAAAAGGAGAAACATATTTACATCAATAAGGAAAAGTATTTTGATAATATTGAGCCTGAATATTGGAATTATCACATTGGCGGCTATCAAGTATTGCAGAAATATCTTAAAGATCGTAAAGGAAGATTAATGGACGATCCCCGATTTTTCTGCCGTATAGCTGCATCTATTCATTATACTATTAAGCTTCAGAAAAAAATTGATAGTATATATGAGAAAGTGGAAGCAGAAGCCGGTGAATAACTGAATAAATAGTGCTGATCTAAGAATTATTTTTTGGGAGAAAATGATTTACCGAACGATAATTGCCGAAAAATTCTGTTGGAATCAGGTGGGGATTTCGGAATGGTTTCTGTAAATGTGATCACCTTCAATTAACTTAATTTTTAAAAGTGTAACTCCAAAAATTTATTTATTGGAGTAACCAATACATTTTTATGTATCGAATACTCATCTTTTCCGGGATAAATCACAAATCCTTTTTTACACTTCAAATCTTCAAAAGAAATCCAGAAACCATAAGATATAGTTCTGCATTTTGCAGCTTATTCAAGTCGGATGGAAGCTCTAAATCGAGATATATTGAGTTTGGATTTTCTCTTAAAATTGACTTTGCAAGTGTAGTTTTGCCTGCTTGGCGGGAGCCAACTAATCCAACCACTGGAAATTTATTTAATGATGAAATAACCTTTTCATATAGTTTTCGTTTAACCCTGCTTGTAAATTAAAAGAATGACTTTCGATTTGCAAGGATAAGTTTTCCTGTTACATAATAATTTGGTGTTCATTATATTTTTTAAAGTATTTATACCATTTTAATTTGACTTAGAAATCCACCGCCTGTGGCGGTGGTTATGTACTGATGGCTATGCCTTTATTGTTGCTCAATAAGGTTAATAAGGTTGATTTGTGGGTGGGATTATTCGTTTTACTAAGGTCAATAAGGTTCATTCACAGCAACTTTATTAATCCCTAGTAAAAAAGCAAAACCTCCCTTTCTTCAAACATTATTACCTTATGTAGTCCTCCGGGTTTTTCCATCAAGCCACCGCCTTTGGAGGTGGTAATTGACTTTACCATGATAAGTCAAGTGAAATTTTTTTAATAGCCTCCTTTCCTATTCTCCCCCCTTCCTTCATTTACCTTTTTATATAATTACCCCCTAAGTATATTTACGTCTCAATTTTTGGATTTAAATGAATAATATCAGAAATTTTTGCATAGTTGCGCATATTGACCACGGTAAATCGACTATAGCCGACGGACTATTAGAATTTACCAAAACGGTATCCGAACGAGAAGCCAAGTCTCAGCTTCTTGATAATTTAGATTTAGAGCGGGAAAGGGGAATCACTATTAAATCCCATGCAATTCAGATGAAATATCCGGCAAAAGATAGCAATTTATACACACTAAACTTAATCGATACTCCCGGTCATGTTGATTTTAGTTACGAAGTTTCAAGATCGTTAGCCGCATGTGAAGGCGCACTGCTTGTTGTTGATGCCGCTCAAGGTGTTGAAGCACAAACAATCAGTAATCTCTATCTCGCTATCGATGCGGGTTTGGAAATAATTCCTGTTATAAATAAAATTGATCTGTCAAGTGCAGAAACAGAAAAAGTAAAGGGACAAATAATTGATCTTATTGTGTGCGAAGAAAACGATATAATACTTGCAAGTGCTAAAGAACGAATAGGTATTATGGATATTCTTGAAGCTATTGTAGCAAAAATTCCTCCACCAAAAGGCGATCCTGAAGCACCTCTGCAAGCACTGATATTCGATTCAATTTTTGATTCTTACCGCGGAGCTATCGCATATATACGAGTTTTTAACGGCTCGATCAGAGCAAATGACAAAATTCGTTTTTTTGCAGTGGATAAAGTCTTTGATGCCGAAGAAATTGGAATTCTGCAATTGAAAAGATTTAAAACCGATACTCTCGAAGCAGGCAACGTAGGATATTTAATCGCCGGCATTAAAGACGTCCACGATGCTAAAGTGGGCGATACTGTTACTCACTCAAAAAACGGCGCGAAGGATCCGCTGCCCGGTTACAAAATTGTAAAGCCAATGGTTTACAGCGGTTTATATCCTACAAATTCCGATGACTTTGAAGATTTACGTGACGCACTCGAAAAATTCAGATTAAACGATTCGGCACTCATCTATCAACCTGAAACCTCTGCTGCTTTGGGTTTTGGATTTCGATGCGGATTTTTAGGACTGCTCCACATGGAAATAGTTCAAGAAAGATTACACAGGGAATACGATCAATCAATAATAACTACTCTTCCGAACGTTGAATATATAGTCCATAAAAAGAATGGTGAAAAAATAGTAGTGGATAATCCTGCCACAATGCCTGTATTAGGCGAAATTGATTTTATTAAAGAGCCTTATGTTAAAGCGCAAATTGTTTGTCCGAGCGAATACGTGGGTAACATAATGCAATTAGCCATTGAAAAACGCGGAATATATAAAAACACCACGTATATAGATCCTACAAGAGCCGATATACAATACGATTTTCCCCTATCAGAAATCATTTTTGATTTTTACGATAAGCTTAAATCGATGTCGCGGGGCTATGCCTCATTCGATTATGAATTTAGCGGTTATAAGGAAAGTGATTTAGTAAAGCTTGATATATTATTAAACAGCGAACCGGTCGATGCACTCTCCATGATTGTCCATAGAAGCAAAGCTTATGATTGGGGCAGAAAAGTTTGTTCTAAGTTGAAAGACTTAATTCCGCGCCAGATGTTTGAAGTAAATATTCAGGCAGCCGTAGGAACAAAAGTTAT
>CAZTDB010000014.1:0-13855 GCA_964612385.1 uncultured Ignavibacteriaceae bacterium | reverse complement strand
GCTGGTACTTATAATTATCACTATTGAAAGTAATTTGAACGGGCTTCGATTTTCCATCCTGTGTAGTTATATAAATTTCATCTTCACCGGTTGCATCTGAAATGTACGAAATCCATTTGCCGTCGGGCGACCATTTAGAATTTCTTTCATGCACTCCGGGAGTTTCCGTTAAATTTCTTGTAGGTCCATTTTTAGCCGGAACGGTAAATACATCTCCTCTTGTTCCGAATAAAGCCCGACTGCCGTCGGGAGAAATTTCAAAATTTGTAACGCTGCTGCTTACATCAATCAAACCGCCTCTGCCCGATACAAAATCTTCATTCAGATAGATTGAAACTTTTTCGGCTTTTTCCGATGCGAGATCCAATTTGTATATGAAGCCCCCGTTTTCAAATACAATTGCTTTATCTCCGAGCGATGGGAATTTGATATCGAAGTCCTTAAAGTCAGTCAGCTTCTTTGTTTCTTTCGTATCGAGGTCATAAACAAAGAGATTCATTCTGCTGTCTCTATCTGAAAGAAAATAAATTTTATTTCCGTACCACATAGGGATAATATCTTGCGCAGGGTGATCGGTAATTTTTATTGTTTGTTTTGAATCGAAGTTATAAATAGAAATGTCGTCAGCCTGTCCTCCTCTGTATCTCTTCCAAGTTCTAAATTCACGGAAAACCTGGTTATATGCAATTTTCTTTTTGTCGGGCGAATAAGAACAGAAGCCGCCGCGCGGCAGAGGAAGCTGCCCGGCTAATCCACCGTTAACATTGGCGATGAAAAGTTGTCCTTTAAAATCGTTGAACTCATTCATCCTCGATCTGAATACAACTGTTTCATTATCACGCCAGCCCATGAGAATATTATTAGGTCCCATTCTATCTGAAACATCGTCGCGATTCAGAGTGGCAGTGTAAGTAATTCTTTTAGGAACTCCGCCTTCGGCGGGAATTAGATATATTTCAGTGTTTCCGTCATATTGACCTGTGAAAGCTATGTGTTTCCCGTCAGGCGAAAATCTTGCGAACATTTCATACCCGACATCGCCTGTTATTTTGCGGGCAACGCCTCCGGAAGATGAAACAGTGTAAAGATCACCGGCATAAGTGAAAACTATTTTATCTCCGTGAACCGCCGGAAATCTCAATAAACGTGCTTCTTGTGAATAAGTGAAAGAACAGTAAATAAATACCGTTAACAGAAAGATTAATTTCTTCATTTTTTACCTCATGTTAACAAAAAATTTTTAGGGTTACAAAAAATATGAGATGATATATTAAGAAGTAATTTTTTATGATATATAATTGATTTTCATTGATAGGTGGAAAATATAGTTCCACAAGTTCTATATACATACCGATTATAATATTTTCCGATTGGTTAAATGATCGAGTAAAGTGCAAAATCAGTATTCAAAGATTTTCTCGGCAGGCTTTTTATGATTTTTATTTTATCTTCAAACCAATCTTCATCAATGGTATTAAGCTTTGCTGTTTCGTGAAGCCATTCTAATTCAGCCGACGAAAAGCTTTCGCCCGAACTTGCTAATTTTAGTCCGTCTTCGATGAATGACTCTGCAATTTTCTTATCCGAAAATATTACAGGTTCTTCTTTAATATATTTATTTGCTAAAAGGCTGCGCAAAGTCTCTTCGTAAAAATCCGGTGCAAATCCGAGTTTTTCGGCTAATTCTCTTATTATACTTTTTTCTGATTCAGTAAGCTGTTTATCTTTTTTAGCTATGATTAGTAATCCCCTAAGGTAATTGCTCTTGTCTTTTGCTGGAATATCCATTAAAGCTCCGAATGTTTTAGGTTAATGCAAATGTAATAAAAAAATGACGACAGACAAATTCAGAAATTTTTTCAGTTATTTATTTCACTGCGTTTACTATTAAGTCTTGTGATAAATCCGGCTTATATTCCTTTCCGTTTAAGCTGCCATAAAATATTATTTTCTTAAAACCGATAATTTTAAATAATAATGAGATTTCATCGTAAAAGTGCGGATATATTTTTGTTGTTATTAGTTCTCGTTTTGTTAAATTGTTTTTCATGAAACGTAAAATGTTGAAATTTAAACTTTTGTTTAAGAAATCGTAAAACCTCACAAAAATCCATTCTTTATTCTCGGTAATATTTATTATTCGTTCTTTACGGTTTAGCACTCTGCTAAAATTCAGTATTTGAATTAAAGCTTCCCCGCCCGGTTTAAGCATTCTATATATGATATTAACCGCATGATGTAGATTTTCCGAATTGAAATTAGCCAACGTATTTCCAAGCGAAGTGACTAAATGAAATCCGTTATGATATTCACGCTGTATTTTCAGAATCGTACTGATTTCAAAATTTATATTAACATTGAATAACGAGGCATTTGCCTTTGCCTTTTCGATCATCGCTGGTGAAATATCGAACGCAGTGACTTCTAAACCAAGCCTTGCTAAAGAAATAGAATCCATACCCGAGCCGCATCCCAAATCCGCTGCTTTCGTCCAGCCGGGTTTAATAAATTTTTTCAATAGTTCGATTCTTCTTTTCAAAGCAGAATCGAATGAAATCATATCATCATAAAATTTGGCTATTGAATCAAAAAATTCTTTGCTGCTGTTTGTTTTCATTATTCCCTCTGATTCTTATTCAAATTTATATCTGCCGCTAATTAAACATTCGTGAACATTAGTGTTAATTTGTGGCTTAATCTCTTTTTAAAAAGAATTATGTACCTTATAATGAAAAATAATTTATCTGCTCACAACAACAAATTCATGAAATGCGTTTAGTTGGCATTCACCAATTTATCACTACAGCCACTACTTTTGAATCCAAACTTTTTCTTACTTTTTTCTTCTTTTTAGGTCAATATTGTTATTTTTAAAGTGATAAACTTACATTGTTAACAGATAAAAAATGAAACTATAAAGCAACCAACACAAAATCGGAGATAACCAATGAAGATAATCGAATGTGTCCCTAACTTCAGCGACGGACGAAATAACGAAACATTTAAGATGATCGAGAATGCATTGAACAGCATTCCGAACTGCAAGCTGCTCAGTCTCGAACCCGATGCCGATTACAACCGTGCAGTTGTAACATTTGCAGGAGATGAAAATGGTGTGTTAGAAGGTGCAATTGCAGCAAGCAAAGCAGCCGCAGAAATGATTGATATGACTAAACATAAAGGCGAGCACCCCCGGCTTGGAGCAGTTGATGTTGTTCCTTTTGTGCCTGTTAGAAATACTACTATGGATGAGTGTGCAAAAATTTCGGAAAGATATGCCGAACAAATTTCTAAAGAATTGAACGTACCGGTTTATCTTTATGAACATGCTGCACTCAAACCGGAGCGCCGAAATCTTTCAGATATAAGAAAAGGCGAGTACGAAGGATTGAAAGAAAAATTGAAAGACCCCAAATGGTATCCGGACTTTGGCACAAATAAGTTTAATCCAAAGCTTGGTGCTATTGTAACCGGTGCGAGGTTTTTTCTTATAGCTTACAACGTGAACATTAAATCTGAGGATGTAAGCTATGCCAAGGAAATCGGAGAGATTCTAAGAGAATCGGGAAGACCCAAACGCGATGAGCAGGGGAAAATCATCAAAGTTGACGGCAAAACTGTCCGTGAACCCGGCAGATTGAAATGTGTTAAAGGAATGGGGGTTGCCCTTGAGAAGTATAAGATTACGCAGGTATCCATGAATCTTACAAACTACAGCATCACTCCAATACATGTGGCTTTCGAAGAGGTAAAAAAAGAAGCTCAAAGATTAGGAGTTGAAGTAAATGGAAGTGAGATTGTAGGACTCGTTCCATTGGAAGCGCTGCTTCAAGCGGGTGAATTTTATGCACAAGGAAACAAATTAAATGAAGAGGGGCTTATCGATCTCGCAATAGAAAAATTAGGATTGAAGGCACTTCATCCTTTTAACAAAAAAGAGAAGATAATCGATTATATGATCTAACTGACTACAATAATTTGACCTCTCCAAAGGATCGTTCCGATATCCGAAGGATGCTGTGCACAAGGTCAATTGAAAAACATCGTAGATGTTTAATTATTGTAGAAAAAAATATGCTGCCTGATTTCACATCCTCGTAGAGGATGAATTAAGATGATGTTCTAATATATTAAGACTAGCCAAAGATATTTGTCAAATGACGCTTGGAGAAATTTCTCGGTGCAGCTTGGTGTGCACTCTGCGGTTCTCCGTGTAACAAGAAAAGTTACACAGAGCCACACAGAGAAGGCACAGTGAACCACTGAGAATTGAAAGAATTCATCTTAATTATCATTGATTTAGAATGTAATAAAAGAAGTGCGATAATTAATATTTATTTCATAAATCACCATCAACCAGAGAGAATAATATGGATTTAACAAAATCATTAAAAAGTTATTTAGATGAATTATCATCCGCTTCACCAACACCGGGCGGTGGAAACGTTGCCGCTTTGTGCGGAGTTCTCGCTTCCAGTCTTGGAATTATGGTTTGTTATCTGACAATCGGGAAAAAGAAATATCAAGAGGTTGAAAAAGAAGTAATCCGCATAAAAGAAAAATTGGAATCATTTAAATCCGGATTTGAAGATCTTGCTAAAAAAGATAACGAAGCATTCGATAAGGTGATGGAAGCATTTAAGCTGCCTAAAGAAACCGACGAACAAAAAGTTACGCGAAGAGATGCAATAGAAAATGCTACACTCGAAGCAGCTATTGTTCCTTCAAACGTTATTAAAACCTGCAAGGATATACTTCCTTTAATAGAAAAACTAGCCGAGATAGGAAACAAGAATTCGCTTTCAGATACCGGTGTTGCAGCATCTTTGATATCCGCCGCAGCAGAGGGAGCTTACTTAAATGTTATTATAAATTGCGTGTCTATGTCAAATCAATTAGTAGCAAATGAGTTCATAAAGAAAAGTGAAATTCTTTATGAAGAAGTAAAAACTAATTCCGGAGCAATTACCGAGGCTATCGTAAGCAAAATTAGAAATCAATAACTTATGATACGCAGCATCATAAACCTCCGAAGTTTCAATAAAAAAATGTTTTACAAGAATATTATCGATTTTTAACCAATAAATAAGTTTCTGAAAATATAGATTACCAAACCCCCGGAAGCTTTCGACTCACTTGCGTAAGGTAAGTCAATAAATTGGATTGCACGGATTCCGATGAGTAAACTATACGTTTTAATCTGTGCTGCAAAAAATTTTGGATTACAAAAGATACTTGATTACAACAAATCCGCCTATCAACAAAACAGTGAATGCAATTGCAAGCCAGTTGAAGTATTTGTCGATAAATTCTTGAATTGCCGGACCGAATTTCCAGATTAAAAAAGCAACTAAAAAAAACCTTGCCCCCCGGCTTACGATTGAAGCAAACACAAACATTATAAGATTTATGTTGAAAGCCCCGGCGGAAATTGTAAATACTTTATACGGCAGGGGAGTAAAGCCGGCGGAAAAAATAATCCAGAAATCAAACTCGCTGTATAGCTGCTGTATTTTATTGAAAGCCTCGTGAGTGAATCCCGGAATATTGGCAAAGAAAAAATTTGCGATGGAAGTAAACTCATTCGAAGGTGTCCACCACACATAGTGCCCGATTGTGTAACCCAGCAAAGCGCCTGTGATGGAAGCCGTAGTACATAATGCGGCATACTTAAAAGCTTTTACTCTAGATCCAAGCACCAAAGCGATTAATAGTGCATCGGGAGGGACAGGAAAAAATGACGATTCTGCAAAAGCCAATACGAATAATGCCAATCCCCCGTAAGGAGTATCAGCCCAGCTTAAGACCCAATCGTAAAGTTTTCGTAGCAGTATCATTCTCTGAATTTATCCGTTTAAGTTGAGTGCAAACTTAGCAAAAATTATAGGGAGAAGGAAAAGATTAACAGGGAATTTATTTTTTTTATAATGAATGATTGGATTGCATGGCTGCATGGTTGCATGATCCAGTGTCAATCATTTACTTCGTTAACGTTGTAACACGCCTGCCGAGTATATCGTAAATTTCAAGCGTAACATCGCATGTTTGAGGAATTGCAAAATTTCTAGCGAATGAATGGAAATATAAGAACCGTCTGTAAATTTTTTTTGATAAAAGCACTCAGCATAATAATTTTTTGAAATTTGTTATTTTAATGTTCATGAAAAAAATTATAATAATTGCGCTATACAATCTTGTTATTGTCATTCTCTTGTGTATAATATTCGAAATGTTGATCCGTTTATTCATTCCTGAAATAAAATACGGGGGGGGTACAAGCAAAGAATTATTAATCCCTTCGATGTATTCTTCATCTCCCGGACTGGCTGCCAATTATCGAGGAGAATCAAACAGAATAATAAAATCAACAAACGCTTATCACTCCTGGCTATATAATAAAAAACTAAATAGCAATAAGAAGAAAATTTTATTTTTAGGTGACTCAGTAACAATGGGAATTGGAATTGAGAACGATTCTACATTTGCCGGAAGACTATCAAATTATTTTAAAATTATTAATCCCTCTTTAATCGGGTACTCATCAATTGATTACTTGAATGTATTTAACGCTTTTGTGGTCGAAAATCGGTTTGATTTAAATTTTGATGCAGTGATTATATTCTGGACATTGAACGACATATATTCCAATTATCCTACTCAAGATCCACCTTCATTTCAATCTGATGACTTTCTATATCCGATAATAAATTTTCTAAGAAGAAATTCAAAAGCTTATATATTCTTAAAGGATATTTTTAGCGATAGATCGAAAGCATATTTCGAATATGACCGAAGATATTACAGCTTGAATGATACTTTATTACAAAGCCCGGTTCAAAATATCAATGGTATTTCATCGAAGTGCAAACAATTAAATATCCCTTTCTATCTTTTTATTTTTCCGTATGAATACCAACTTCGCCAAACTAATGACAGCACAATATTAAATCCTCAAAAAATATTAACAAACCTGTTAACTCAAAGTGAAATCGAGGTTATTGATTGCATCGCTGCATTTCCTTCTGGAAATGGAAATGTTAAAGATTATTATTTATACGGAGATGGAATTCATTTCTCTGAAAAAGGACACCAACTTATAGCTTCATTCATAGGAAAAAAATTACAGACTTCTTTAGAATAGAATATGTAGCTGAGATTATTCAAACCCTAATCTCGCCTTTTTATTTGAGTTATTACTGAGATTAAAAGGATGTGAGTTTTAATTTCTGGCAGCACAGATTATCCCAATTCGCTTTGTGTGCCGGAGTCTGTGCAATTACCAAAATGATTAAAAAAAAGAGCACAGATTCACTGTCCATGAACGACACGTTTTAATCTGTGCTTCAAAGTTCTACAATCCTATTTTACTACTTCAACAGCAAAAGCTTTTTCGATTGATTGAATGAACCAGCGCGCAGCGTGTAAAAGTACACTCCGCTTGCTGCATCATCCGCATTCCACTTAATATTGTAATAACCAGGTTCTAATGTTTGACGCATTAACGTTGTAACACGCCTGCCAAGTATATCGTATATTTCAAGTGTAACATCGCATGTTTGAGGAATTGCAAATCTTATCGTTGTTGTGGGATTAAACGGATTAGGATAATTCTGTTCAAGCCTGAACTCTTTCGGTATTTCAATTTCTTTCTCCACCGAAGTAAATATTTCAAGAATTTGTGCCGGGTCTGTTTCAACATTACCTACATTATCCATTGAAAGCACGTAGAATTTATACCAAAGATCGCGCGTTACCGGAATGATCGCTGCACTTTCATTTGTAATTGCACCCAACGTAAAAGGTCCGTCGCCAACCGCCATATACACTTGTGTTGAGCTAATTCCCGAACCGCTGCCGTCATTTGCATTCCAGCCTAATTCAACTGCCTCACCTCCGGCTGATCTCATTATATAATAAGGGATAGTAACCGGCGGATCGAAATCTAAAGTGTTTATTGCAGCGTTAGTTTCTATCGGCGGATTCAAATCGAATGTTATTACTGCTTTGTTATTTAACTGAGTGCCGGTTGGTAAATTTACTTTCGGGTTAACCGAAAATTTAACCCAGCCCTCTCCTTCCGGCGGATTTACATGTGGCGGTAATTCAATATCAACGAATTCCCATTTTAAAATATTTCCTTCGCGCGTAGGAACACCTATGCTATGGCTCATTGCGCCGAATTGGACAGAGTTAACATCGTAAACATTTTGATCTAAAGTATCTATAATTACAATTTTCCATGCAGGTGCAGTTGCTTCCTTTTTGTTCTCAAAGAAAATTGTATAAAACATTCTATTAGCCGAGGCAATGAATCCTGCATCACCATAACCTGTAGGACCTTCTTTCGCATTCGGATCCCACGAAGTAACTTTTCTTAATTCTTTTCCTCTATTTATACATATCATTTGATTAGTATTCCCAGCAAGCAGCGCTGCAAAAGAATTGCAGTCGAAATCTTCATTTGACATATAGCCTTCTTTTAATAAAGGACGTGAACCCGGATTCAAACATCTCTCAAAAACTTTTTTTAGCTCGAGGGTTTCGCTGAAGCAGCCCCATGCAGCAGATACAACATTTGCGGGCCAAAGTCCGATTCCCATTACTTCTTCAACTGCAGTTTGCATTATTGATTCCATCGCTCCTTCGGTAGTCGTCATTTTATCGGCAGCTTTTTGTGCACCTTGCTGAAGAGCTTTCATTAATTGTTCATCTTTAAAATATTCTATGCACGCCTGCTTAGCCGATTCGATAACATAATCGACAACAAATCCTATTACTATATAACCGATTACAATTTCCACACCGGTTATAAACTGGGTTTGAGGGGGCAATTTTTCTGTGCCCGGTTCGGCAAGTAATATTACATCAAAAGTTTTATATGCTTTGGGTTCTAAGTTATCTAACAGAACGAGCGCTTCTTCATTGCTGTTGTTAAAATTGAATGACTCAACCGGAATTTCTACCGGCGATCCGTCAACTTTTGAAGTAGTGATGATAGATTTAATTTTTACTCCGCCGGTTGTGTTTAAATACGCAATTGATTTTCCGACAGGTATATTGCTGTTATTCCAATAAACTACTGTATAGCGGTTCGGTGGACCGACTCTTATATCCCGTCTTCCGCTAATATCGGCTGCAACGTTGGGAATGCCGGCAACACCGCCCGACGTTAATACAATCTCTCCGATTTGACTGCTTACCGGATCAGCGGAATTTCCAATGGTGATAGAATTGTTTTCTGTATCTCTAATGGTGTTAAGGGGATGAGAAATTTTTTGCCAGGTAATACCACTGTCAGTTGAATTATACGCTTCTAATGTGCTTTCTGAATTTCCGTTTAGCATTGAATCATCATAGCGAAGTGTGATGATATAACCTCCTATTTCAGCATTCGGAACAACTTTCCACCATCTTGCCGCAGAAGTTATAAGCTGCGGGTGAGGTGCATTGACTGTGGTAATTTCTAAACTATTAGCTGAACCTAAATTGGTAAATCTTAAATCCATAAAATGAGCCGGATCGGAATAAACAATACCCGAATAAGTTGAGAGATAAGGAATGGAAGTGAAGGTTCCTTTATTAATAATTTGTCCGTTGTTTGTAACTCCTCCCGAAAGAATTAAACCGGTGCCGGAAGGTATTTCAACTTCTGCACCGCTTGCAATAGTGGCTGTATTTGTGCACTTAACAGTACCCATTATTACGGTTTTCCCTGCCTGTGGATCGCCGGTTTTTTCGAATTGCAGTCTTGAACCGAATTCACCTGCGATGAATACATTTTTTCCTTTCGTCCTTTGGATGATAACAGTATTTGAAACTTCGCCTGCATTATTAATATTTCCGCTCACGATCAAACTTAAACCGCCGTAACCGTTTCTTATAGTTCCTTCATTAATAAGATTTCCATTAACGTAGATTGTTCTGCCAGCGCAGCATTCGTCTTGTATAATCTTTCCGGCAGCGGTTCTTAAATTATTATGAATTGTAATGCTTGAAAATTCCATTACATTATTTCCAACTAATGTGAAATCACCGGCTAAGTCGGATTGCATTACATTTATTCCGCTTACATCTATATCACCATCGGAATAAATAAGTCCTCCTCTAAAACCTGCATTATTGGAAATATTTGTGAGGCGTGAAAGCTTATAGCTTCCCATGTTTAATGTATCGTTGTACAGATGAACGTTTGTAAGAGAGTCAAGCTTTATATCACTTGCGGCAAGTATGATTCCATGCGGTTCTTTCTCAATAAGTGCACATTTGAAAATATTTGCCCCGCTTATTTGCTGTGAAGAAGCTCCGCTAAATCGAAGACGATACTGAGTCATCGTTCCGTTATTGATTACATTACCTTCAACATAAAGATTTAATCCGCCGTAACCGTTTCTGATAGTTCCTTCATTAATTAAGTTTCTCTTAACTGTAATACTTCTTCCGGCGCTGGGTTCATCCTGAATTATCTTACCGGCGCCTATTCTTAAATTATTATGAACAGTAATGCTGGTAAATTCCATTACATTGTTTCCTACAAGTGTAAAACTACCTGCTAAGTCCGATTGCATTACACTTAGTCCGCTCACATCAATTTCACCATTTGAGTAAATAAGCCCACCCCTAAAGCCGGCACCTGTAGAAATATTTGTTAGACGTGTAAGCTTTAAATTCCCCATGTTCAAAGTATCACTATGTAAATTTACATTTGTCAGTGAATCGATTAGAATATTGCTTGTGGCAATAATGCTTCCACCAGGCTCTTTCTCTATAAGAGCGCACTTAAAAATATTTGTCCCGCTTATTTGCTGTGAAGAAGTTCCGCTGAATCGAAGCCGATATTGAATCATCGTTCCGTTGTTTATTACATTTCCTTCAACATAAAGATTTAATCCGCCATAACCGTTACGGATTGTTCCTTCGTTTATTACATTACCTTTAACGGTGATCGTTCTGCCGGCGCTCGGTTCATCCTGAATTATTTTACCCGCGCCTATTCTTAAATTGTTATGAACTGTAATGTTTGTGAATTCCATTACATTATTTCCAACCAAGGTGAATTCACCTGCTAAATCAGATTGCATTACACCTAGTCCGCTCACATCAATTTCACCGTTTGAGTAAATAAGCCCACCTCGAAAGCCGGCACTTGTAGAAACATTTGTCAGCCGTGTTAGCTTAAAATTTCCCATGTTCAAAGTATCGCCGTGTAAATTTATACTTGTTAGGGAATCGATTAGAATATTGTTGGCAGCAATAATGCTTCCGCTCGGTTCTTTCTCAATAATTGAGCATTTAAAAATATTCGATCCGCTAATTTGCTGCGGAGAGGTGCCGTTAAATCTAAGGCGGACATGATTCATGGTTCCGTTGTTGGTAACGGACCCTCCGACATGAACGCCAAGTCCGCCATAAGTATTCTTTATTGTGCCGTAATTTATCAAATTACCGGTTACATATATATCTCTTCCGGCGCAGCATTCATCCTCAACTGAACCGCTTGCATTTATTGTTAAACTATTTACAGTAACGCTGGGACAAACAACGGGTCCATTTATTATTACATCGTGAGAAGCCCCGGGGATTATTCCCTCATTCCAGGTTGAAGGTTCGTTCCAATGCCCGCCTGCTGTTTTGGATGTAATTGTTTGCGAAAAATTATTTGAAGCTGCTAGAAGAAAAGAAATTAATACAACACTTAATGCATTGATCATTTTCATCGTTAATACCCCTAGAGATTAAGAGTTCTAATTTCAAATTTTGCTAATGTTCGAAGACAAAATTGTATAGTTGTAAGATAAACTCAATAACGCATTTATGTCATTTATGTTTATCTGTTTAAAATTAGTGGATCTCTCTTCGCCAGCGCTTCACTATTTTACCTCGAGGCTGATAGTAAGTATTATCGTTTAGTGAGTCTTTGAGTCTTTATGGCAAATCGAGATGAGCAGCACGATGCAATAACTTAATTTGCAGGGCGATTCTACTAATCGCCAATCTGGGTTTAGTAACTCACATTACGCAGAAAGCATAACCTCCGAGGTTTCAATGAATGATTTTGCAATAATATTAGCTGCTGTGACCCAAAAGATAAGTTGTAAGAAAATACTAACCAAAGATATTTGTCAAATGACTCTTTGAGAAATTTGTACTAAAGTTTCGATTTCTTAATGAATCATTACATCAGATAAGGTAATAAGGTTTATGTTATTAGAAGTAAGATTTGTTACTAAGGTCAGAAAGTAGATAAGGTTCGGATTAACTTTAGTAAGGAAAACCTTATCAAGTGAATCAACCTTAGTAACAAAAAGTATCCCCCAGTTCCTTTAACCTTATCCCTAGATCCTATGGATTATCTTAATATATGTAAAAACATAAAGCTTAAAATCTGAGAGATTATTTCTTAAATATTGAGTATTAAGAATCTAATAGACAAAACCTCGGCGGTTTTCGACTCACTTGCGTAAGGTGAGTTAGTAAATACTAGTAATTCTTTTTATCAAAAAAAGGGGAAACGGAGTTTCACCCTACAATCATTTCCTAACTTCAATCCTTTAGAACGGTTTACATTGCTAAGTAGTCAACCAGAGAATATATGACCTATATTCCTTTCATTTTTCATTATAATAATTAATAATAACTCAGCTAATCAGAAATATAATTCCCGAACTCCTTTAGGAGTGAAATATTTATAGAAATGAATATCGTCAAATTTTTCAGAACTCCGATAGGAGTGATATATTACTACTGAGTACAATTAAATGAAACACTAATTGCAGCAGTTTATTTGTTGATAATAAATTAAGATGCCCCCAAGAAAATAAACATTACAATAATCCGAATGCATTCATAGCTTCATATAATTATCTTGAACAATCGTGCATTTGAATGAAGGCTGATTAAGAAGGCAATTTGTAGAAAAGAAAACTAAATTATACCGGCTTTCAGTGCTTTCACTACTGCCTGAGATTTTGAATGCACGTGCAGCTTTTCGTAAATGTGCCGGATATGATTACGTACTGTTTGAATGCTGATAAATAATTTATTAGAAATCTCTTCATTGCTTAAGCCGTTAACCAACAATGATAATACCTCTGTTTCTCGTTCGGATAAATTAAATTTTTCTTCTTTTGCAGGTGCAAATTTTTTGAATAATTCAAATGCTTGCCTGGCGATTGTCGGAGTCATAGGAGCACCTCCGGCGGATGCATCTTCAATTGCCTGGATTAATCTTAGCGGCGGAGTTTTTTTTAAGATATACCCATCGGCACCATTCAAAATTGCATGAAAGATATTTTCATCATCATCAAAAACAGTCAACATTAGTATTTTTGCTTTGGGCAATTTTTTCTTTAATGGAGCTATTCCTTCAATACCGCTGATGCCGGGTAAGTTTATATCCAATAAAATCACATCCGCTTCTCTTATTTCATCAAGGGCTTCCTCTACCGAAGTGAATTTTCCTGCGCAGGTAAATCCTTCGGTTGAATTTAATATATAGGCAATGCTCTCTCTAAAATCTAAGTGATCTTCAATTATTGCAACTTTAAGCGGCACTGTATTAATTCCTTATTAAAGTAATTTTAACATTGAAAAAAAATAACTACTATTCAATGGTGCATTTGCGTCAAATTTAGTTTTAACAAAATTGTGGTTCCGCTTCCCGGTAAAGTTTGGATTTTCAAGCCGGCATTAATTTCCTCTGCCCTCTCTTTAATATTTCTAATCCCATGCCCGCTAAGAATTGCCTTTCCCGGCTGATCGCTTTTCAACAGCTCTTCATTGTTACCGGTCTTAAGCAAATCGAATCCTTTGCCGTCATCTTTCAGCATTATGTTTAATAGATCATTCTGCAGAGATG
>CAZTDB010000013.1:0-14751 GCA_964612385.1 uncultured Ignavibacteriaceae bacterium | reverse complement strand
TAAAAGCAAATTCACTTTTGTGTTATATAACTCTGCCATCGGTAACTTAGATTCTTAATCAATGATAATTAAGATAACACCTTTCAATTCTCTGTGGTTCACTGTGCCTTCTCCGTGTGGCTCTGTGTAACTTTTTTTGTTACACGGAGAACCTCAGAGAGTACGCAAAGTTGCATAGAGAAATTTTTCCAAGAGTCATTTGACAAATATCTTTGGTTAGATATTATAGGCAGCGCTATCACTGAGATTTTTAGAATTTCTGGTTTTTATTATTTCAACGATGATGGAAGCGAGCCAAACATTTTGATTTAATTTTTCAAGCTGCTTAAAGCGACTATACCGCTAATTTTCGAATTTCATTACTTTTTCTAATCTTCGAATAAACCTTTCCTCTTCAATAAACTTAGCGTTTAGAAAAGCTGAAATAACTTCTTGAGCTAACTTCTCTCCAATAATTCGCGCTCCAATACAAATTACGTTCATGTTGTCATGTTCAACTCCCTGTCTTGCTGAGTAGCAATCATGGCACACGCTAGCTCTGACGCCTTTAAATTTATTAGCGGCAATCGATGCACCAACTCCGCTTCCACAAATTAATATTCCTTTGCCTGCTTCACCGGAAGAAATTTTTTCTGCTACGGCTTTGGCAAAATCCGGATAGTCGTCATCGGCATCGTATAAAAGGCTGCCAAGGTCAACCACGCTAACATTTTTATCATGCAGCCAGGCGGCAATTTTATTTTTTAATTCAAAGCCGCCGTGGTCGGATGCAATTACAATTTTCATACTGCCCCCAAAAATTTTACGGCATTAAAATAAGAAATTCTCTTTTGAATGTTTAACACGCTTTGTCACAATCGTTATTCCTGTATAATTGTAACTCTTTGAAAACATACGGAAAGCAACAAATCTTGTATTATCCCTAACAGACTTATTCTTATTTCAGGTAATCATAATCTGTAAATATTAAGTTCTTGACGGAACTAAGAACATTTGTTTTTAATTTCTCCACATAGAGACAAAATATTTATAAAATACTAACGAAAAATTATCTATTATCCCGCCTTCCTGCTGCAGGCAGGTATGGGACGAAATAGAAAAATTATATTTTGGACAGAGATGGCTCCAACAGCGTAAAAGAAATTTATTACCCATTTTTTCGCCCAAGAAAATCTTTATATTTATTGTGCTTCCTTCATAAAGTATTTTTGGTTAAACAATTTTCTATCAATCGCAGCAGTCATTTGGAAATTATCCTTTCGTATTATCTTTACACAAAAATGGTGGGTCTTGTATTAAACCTTTTTTCACTTAGAATTGACTAATAATCGCATAAATTACATGAGATTTTATATGAAATTTATACCATTCTTTTCCCTTTTTTTGATTTCGAGCGTAATTGTTTTTCCCCAAAGTCGATTTGTATCAGGACACGTTGCCGATTCTTCATCAAGGCAGCCATTACGCGGTGCAAACGTAATCTTAATACAGCTTCCGGATTCGGTGATTAGAGGGGCAGCAACCGATGCGCAAGGAAATTTTCATATTCCGCAAGTACCTAACGGCAGATACGTTTTGAAAGTAAGTTATGTGGGATATAAAACCTATCAAACAGATATTCAAGTTCAAAACAGATCGATTGAGATGGATAAAATTTACCTTTCGCCTGAGAAAGTTCAAACCGAAGAAGTTGAGATAATCGGAAAAATTCCTCCGGTGGTTGAGAAAGTTGATACAACCGAATTTAACGCCGAAGCTTTTAAAGTTCATAAAGATGCAAGCGCTGAAGATCTCATAAGCAAGATGCCCGGTATTACGGTTCAAGACGGAAAAGTGCAGGCACGCGGTGAAGATGTTAGAAGAGTTTTGGTTGACGGAAGACAATTTTTTGGCGACGATCCGAGCGCAGTGCTGAGAAATGTTCCTGCAGAAATAATCGAGAAGATTCAAGTATTCGATCAGCAGAGTGAGCAGGCTCAGTTTACCGGTTTTGACGATGGAAGTTCGATCCGTGCATTGAACATTGTAACGCGAATGAATATCCGTCAGGGTACTTTCGGAAAATTTACAGCAGGATACGGCAATGAAGAAAAATATAAAGCCGGCGGAAACATTAATTTCTTTAATGAAGATCAGCGTATCACATTACTTGGGCAATTGAATAATATTAACGAGCAAAATTTTTCGGATGAAGATTTGTTAGGTGTTATGGCAAGCTCGTTTGGTGGGAGAGGCGGCGGTATGCGGGGAGGATTTAGAGGCAGACCGGGTGGCGGTGACAGAGGAGGCGGGGGATTTTACCCGGGCAGCTTTGGCGGCGGCGGCGTTTCTGATTTTTTGGTTAATGCGAGTAACGGACTTTCAAAAACTCAGGCTTTTGGATTGAACTACTCCGATAAGTGGGGCGAATCGATTGATCTAAGCGGAAGTTACTTTTTTAATCAAACAAGAAATGAAGCACAATCTTCAGTCGACAGAAAATATTTTTTAGAAGATCCGGCAGATCAAAGCTATTTAGAATCAAGTTTATCCGCATCTAAAAATATGAACCATCGCTTCAATATGCGTTTGAATTATCAAATAGACTCTTCTAATTCGATTATGTTTCGACCCAGAATATCATTACAGCAAAATGACGGTTCAAGCTTTACTAACGGATTAACGACAGCAGGTTTAGATAAGCTGAATTTGATTAATAATTTATTTGCTTCCAACCTCTCCGCACTAAATGCGAATGCAGACCTGCTGTACCGTTACAGATTTGAAACTACGGGCAGAACCTTTTCGATTGGTTTTACAGGCAGTATCAATAAAAACGAAGGAGACAGCAAACTCTTCTCAGAGAATTTATATTACACAAACATGACTTTTTCCGATACGCTCGATCAAATTTCCGATCTGGTGAAAGACGGAAAAGGCGGTTCGGCAAATCTTGTGTATACCGAGCCTTTGAGTGAGAACGGCATGCTGCAATTCAATTCGAGAATATCATACTCGGATGATAAAAGCAATCAAGAGACATTCGGGTTTGATGCAATAAATAATTCGTATTCCAACCTCGATACTGCATTAAGCAATGTATATAAAAAGAAATATAATACTCAAAGTTTTGGTGCTGGTTACCGTTATCAGTACGAAGGATTGTTTGGTATGGTGAATCTCAATTATAATCTATCGCAGTTAAGCAGCGAACAAACTTTTCCGTTCACATCCTCGATCGAAAAGAAATTTTATTCGCTTCTTCCTTCTTTAATGATTAGATACAATATCAGCCGGGATCAAAATTTCAGATTGTTTTACAGAACGAACAATAACGATCCTTCTGTAGATCAATTGCAAAATGTATTGAATAATTCGAATCCTGTGCAGCTCCGAATCGGGAATCCAAATTTAAAACAGGATTACAGACATTCCTTTAATCTTAGATATTCCCGGATGGATATGCAGAGTCTGCATTCGTTCTTCATTTTGTTAGGCGGAACTTTTACTCAAGATTATACCGGGAATAACACTTTTATTGCGTCGCAGGATACCACTGTTTTTGATGGTATTTTTCTTAACAGAGGTACTCAAATTACAAGACCTGAAAATATTGATGGCTACTTCAATTTACGATCATTTATTACTTATGGTTTACCTGTTGAATTTCTTAAATCCAATTTGAATTTAAATCTGGGTGTAAATTTCAGCCGCACTCCGGGCATCATAAACGCTGTTAAAAACTATTCCAATTCAACCAGCTTTAACTTAGGTTTTGTTTTAAGCAGCAATGTTGGAGAGAAATTAGATTTTACATTAAGCAGCAACAGCAATTATAGCCTCATACGGAACACTGTTAATAAAAGCAGCGATAATTCTTATTTCAATCAAAACTCAAAACTGAAATTTTTATGGATCTTTTGGGAGGGATTGGTTTTTCAGAATGAACTCGATCACCAGTACGATACCGGATTACAGCAGGAGTATAACAGAAACGCTCTGCTTTGGAATATAAGCATCGGGAAAAAACTTTTCAGCAAAGACCAGGGCGAAATTAGGTTTACTGCCTACGACGTACTTAACCAGAATACCAACGTATCGAGAGATGTAACTGATGTTTATTATCAGGATACAAGATCAAACGTAATAGGTAGATATTTTTTAGTTTCTTTCATTTATAATCTAAGAGCCTTTTAATAATTCAAATAGGTAATGTTATGATTAAGAAATCATTTTTAAATTTATTTTTCATATCGAGTTTACTGCTTGCAATAATTTTTAGCGGCTGTTCCGGTTCAAAAAGCATACAAAGTTTTTTCACCAAAGATGCCATTACAATTGACGGAAATATTAATGATTGGGAGGGGAGTCTGCATTCAATTGAAGGAGAAAATGTAGCCGTGGGTGTTAAGAACGACGATAAAGATGTTTACATTGCTTTAGTTACGTCAGATAGAGCAAAGATGATGAATATATTAACAAGAGGATTGACCGTGTGGTTAGATCCTGAGGGCAGCGATGATAAAATCGGTATAAAGTACCCCCTTCGATTGGAACCCGGAATATTCAGAGATATAAGAATGCGCGGTCCTGAACAACAGGCAGGCTTCGACAATGAAAAAATTATAAATGACCTGATAGCAAATCAAAAAGAACTAATCATAGTTAACGCTGAAGATATTGCCACTCACTCTTTTGATTTACCTGCCAGTAAGTTGATCGAAGCAAAGCTTGGTTATTCAATGAACCAGCTTGTATACGAACTGCGAATTCCTTTTGCCGGTCAAAATTCTTCCTCATTTGGTTTAAAGGCAAAACCCGGCACAGAACTTTTAGCCGGATTTGTAACAGGTAAATTTGATTTATCAGAATTTCGCAGCCGTATGCAAGATAGACCCGGTGAGGAGGTGCGACCTCCGAGAGGTGAACGACCTGCAGGTATACCTGGCGGCAGAGGAGGGAGAAGCACCGGTTTCGATATGCAGCCGCTTGAGTATTGGTTCACGGTAAAGCTGGCTGAGTGAGAATTTTCTCCTGGAAAACAATAACTGAACTGATGCCACTGAGGTATTATTCATTTAATTCGCTTTTCTTTATTTATAAGCTGTCAAACAACCGGCAGCTTTTTTTATTGAATTGAAAGGCATATTTTTTATGACTCTTTGATCTGGTTAAATATACGTGTGAAATATTTCGATCCTCTGGCGTTATCAAAACAATTTGTATATTAATCCCACATCTTTTAGGGTTGGAATATTTATTGAAAACGATATTCCTTAACAAATCCAAACTCCGATAGGAGTGACATATTTCAGTGTTATTTTATGGGAGACTTGCAGTGAAAAAAATAAAATTACATCTATTTGCTCTTAGCATATTATTCAACTCATTACTCTTTCCGCAAAATTGGTTAAAAGTGGATTCGGTCTTCTCTGTGTCGGGTGTGTCGGTTAAAAATTTTTCTGCGCCATTCTTTGCTGATATCGACGGCGACGGAGATCTCGATTTATTTTTAGGCAACAACGTTAATCAAACTGACTTTTTTAAAAATAACAGCCTCGAGTTTCCTTCTTTTTATTCTAAAGATACATCTATTCTTTATTCGATTTATGCCGGAGGATTACAATACACAAATTCCGATTATCCGGTGCTTGCCGACCTTGACGGTGACGGCGATCTTGATCTTATAATTGGAGGTTATAATGGATTATTATACTATGAAAATATCGGAACTATAACCAATCCGATATTTGAAAAAAACGATTCAATCTTTGTTAATGTTAATCCCCACATCGGCGCCGATCCAAAACCTGCGTTTGCGGATCTTGACGGCGATGGTGATCTGGATTTGTTAGTAGGAATCGGCGAGTCACTTTTCGGCGGACCAACTGCGGGAATTACATTGGGTTTTAGAAATAATGGATCGCCTTTCAAGGCTGAATTTGTTCAAGATAATTCGCTTGTCTCGGGTATTCCTGATGTAGGAATAAATTCTTATCCGGCATTAGCAGATTTAGATAACGACGGTGATTATGACCTTCTAATAGGAAGAGACGGCGGTGCGTTGTTCTATTATAAAAATACCGGAACAATAAACCAGCCGGTGTGGACAAGAGAATACTCAACTTTTTCTGCTGTAGAAACTTCTACTTACTGGAAAAATCCTTCTTTTGCCGACCTTGACTACGACGGCGATCTCGATCTTATTTATGGTACTTCATCAGGAATAATTCACGTTTACAGAAACAACGGTGATGTTTCCAATCCATCTTTCCAACATTACCCGGATTATTTCAAAGTAATAAAGATAGATGGGAATAGCTCCACAGTATCGCTTGCCGATTTCGACGGTGACGGTGATTTCGATTTGCTAAGTGGAATCTGGACGGGGAGGTTTATTTATTTTAAGAATGAAGGAACGAATTTAAAACCTGCCTTCACTCCTGTTAACATGCCGTTCTCTTCACTAAGTGTGGGTTCATACAGTGCCCCTGTATTCGTCGATATTGATAGCGACGGCGATTATGATATAGTTTCAGGTGCATTGAATGGAAAGCTTTCCTGCCATATAAACAATAACGGAACATTTTCGGCAGATAATTCTTTATTCAATTTTGTTAGCGTTGGTTATATGAGCATTCCCGCTTTTGCCGACTTGGATGGAGATGGAGATCTCGATCTGCTTGTTGGCTCAGAAACGGGAGCTAATTATAAATATTATGCTAACACAGGCAATAATGTTTATGAAGAGAACAATTCAGTCTTTGCAGGAATCACATTTCCTAATTACAGCAGACCGGCCTTTGCGGATATTGACAACGATGGGGATCACGATTTAATTATAGGCAGATCGAACGGTGCTCTTATTTATTATGAAAATACCGGCAACAAAGAGACTCCGGTTTGGACGAGAAATGATGCGCTGTTCGCTGGGGTATCGGTAAAACAAAATGCACATCCTGGTTTTGTTGATTTGGACGGAGATGGCAGAAAGGATTTAATAATCGGAGAGTATGACGGAAATTTTACTTACTATAAAAATCTTTTTGCAGAACCGGTTTCCCTAAATGAAGAAATAGCACTCTCAAATAAGAATTTCATTTTATTCCAAAACTATCCAAATCCATTCAATCCGGCAACAATTATTCGGTATGAAATAACAGATAGACAATTTGTTTCGCTGAAGATATTTGATATACTTGGAAACGAAGTTGCATTACTGGTAAATGAAGTAAAAGAAGCCGGCGTATATGAAATTAAATTTTCCGTAGGATCCTTTGGAGAAGCAAAAAATTTAGTGAGCGGTGTTTATCTTGTTAAATTGTCGTTAGGCTCTTCGGGAACCGCAAAAGGATTTACAAGCATTAAGAAGATGATTCTTGCGAAATAATATCTTCTGTTCTCCTACGGGTACAGCGGCCAAAAGATTGAAAGCATCAGCAATCCGATAACCATTACTACTAACGTTAACGGTAAGCCAAGCTTAAGATAATCGGAAAATTGATACCCTCCGGGACCCATAACCAGCACATTTGCCGGATGCGAAATCGGACTGAGAAAGCTCGTCGAAGCAGAGATTGAAAGAGCCATCATCATGCTGTATGGAGAAACTCCCAATTCAACAGAAATAGTAAGCATAATAGGAGCTAACATAACCACTAATGCCGCTGTAGGTATTACTGTGGAAGCGAGCACGGTTAAAATAAATACTACGATTAATATTCCCCAAGGTCCCAATACCAAATCCCATGCTGCTGCCTGTTGTGCAATTAACTCAACCGCGCCAGTTTGCTGCATGGCAATTCCCAAAGGAAGCATGCCTGCTATTAAAAATACCGACCGCCAATCTATCGATCGATAGGCATCTTCAATAGTTAAGCAATTCGTAAGCATCATCAAGACGGCACCGGTAACTGCCGCTATCGATATCGGAATAACATTAAAGATTACGGGAATTAAAACTGCTGCCATAATTATTGCTGCTAACGGTGCTTTTTTGGGCTGACGAATTTCTTTCTCCCCATAAGAAAGAACTATGAAGTCTGGTTCGCTGCGAAGCATTTGCAATTTGTCCCGCCTGCCCAATATTAACAGACCATCGCCAAACTTTAGCGGCATATCTCTCAAATTGGTTCGATAAGCTCTGCCTTCGCGCCAAATAGCAATTACCTGCATTCCGTACTTGCTTCTAAAGTGAATTTGACGAAGCGTCTTCCCCGCTAAGCTTGAACGCGGTGAAAGCGTTGCTTCAATCAAACCAACCTGGTCTGTTTCCAAAGCAGCTAAATCCGGTGATTCTTCTTCAATTTCCAATTCCTGAAGTCCGCGTAAAATTTCAAAATCTTCTTTTCTTCCCTCAATCAATAATCTATCGCCCTCGTTAAGCTCAACTTCCGGGTCAGGCATTATAATAGAGAGATCGTTTCTTTGAATTGCCAAAACTCTTAAACCGAATGCAGCACCCATGCGGCTTTTCGAAAGCGATTTGTTAATTAACTCTGATTCCGACGGAACAATAACTGCAAAAACTCTCTCCTGAAGCAGGTAAACATTATCCAGAATTTCATTTGTAACATAGTTAAATGAGTCAAAGTCATCATTATCTTTAATCGAATTGAGCTTATTCTCAGATCCTTGAATTAATAACCAATCGCCTTCTTTAAGTAAATAAACCGGCAGTCTGCTTCTTCGTACATCGGAGTTTCTTTTTACTGCCAGGACGTTTACTCCGTAATTCTTTCTGAAATTTGTTTCGTAAATCGTGCGATTTATTAGAGTTGAATTGGGCGATATTTTAACCTCGGCTAATTTTATTTGGTCGGTTACCAAATTTTCATACACTGTTTCTTCACTTTCTATTTTAAGATTGAGCCATCCGCGGAATTCTTTAAAGTGTTCCAATTTCCCTTCAATTAATAATCGATCGTTTTCGCGAAGTATGGTATCGGGTGAAGGAGCTAATAGAGTTTTACCATTATGAATCAATGCAAGAACCGTTAGACCTGCTGCCGAGCCGAGATGCGTATCGGCAATAGACTTGCCGGATAAGACCGAGCCTGCCGGCACTTTCATAATACAGGTTCTTTCCTGCAGTGCATATAAGTCGCGAAGGTCTATATCTTTGCCAATGGCTTCTTTCACTAAATCTCTTTGGGGAAGAAGACGTCTGCCGAAGAATCCGACAAACATAATTCCTCCCATCAGCACAAATACTCCTACCGGTGCAAAGTCGAATAATCTGAAAGAACCGAATCCGTGTAAATTCAACGCATCGCTCACAAGCAAGTTAATTGTTGTTAGAAGAGTGGTATAACCACCTAGCAATGTGCCAAATGCCATCGGCATTAAAAGCCGCGAAGGCGGTGTAGATGTCCGCCGTGCTACGCTCATTACTACCGGAAGCATTATTGCAGCAACACCTATGTTATTCATGAAGGCAGATAAAAGCCCCGAGACAAGCATGATCATAATTATTAATCGAGCTTCACCTTTGCCTGAATATTTAATAACTAAGCTCCCCAGTTGATAAGCTACATTTGTACGGGTTAATCCGGCACCTAAAATGAACATAGCCCAAATGGTAATTACCGCCGGATTGCTAAATCCGGATATTGCTTCGGAAGGAGTTATTAAGCTGCTTAATGATAAAACGGATAGAACTAAAAGTGCCGTTACATCCATCCTTATCTTGCCGGTTGCAAAAAGGATTAGAGCCACAATAAGGATTGCAAAAACAAGTATTATTTCGGGTGTCAAAAACTACCTCTATTGTACCTTACAAAATTTTGGGGAATTGCAACATAATTAACAAAAGAAAAATGAGTCTTCTCGAAGAAGGTATTTTTACTAAGGAAATGTTTTGAGTTTTAGAAATATTTCTATACAAAATTTCCAAGTAAGTCTTTTTTAGATTCGTCTCATAAATATTTTGATATAATCAAGAATTTTATAATTTGCTTTCAAAATTAAAACCTATTTTATAACAGTTACAACCGGAAAGCATTTGACGTTCGAAATCGCATTCGTATTAGGAGTAATACTGCTCGCCGTAATTTTATTCACGACGGAAAAACTTTCCATTGATTTAACTGCATTAATGGTTATGGCGGTTTTAGTAGTAAGCGGTATCATTACAATTGAGGAAGGAATTTCGGGTTTTAGCAGCAGCGCAACTATTACAGTCGGAGCTATGTTTATAATCAGTGCGGCTTTATTTAAGACCGGTGCCGTAAGCTCTATTGGAAAATTTTCTGCCCGAATGTTCAAGCACAACTTCTGGATAGCCATAATCGCTATGATGGCTGCCGCAGGAGTAATCTCTGCTTTTATTAATAATACCCCCGTTGTTGCAGTTTTTATTCCGATTCTGCTCGGTGTTGCCCGTGATAATAATATAAGCCCGTCAAAGCTTTTAATGCCGCTTTCGTTTGCATCAATGTTTGGCGGTGTTTGTACATTAATCGGTACCTCTACAAATATTTTAGTCAGCGCCATTGCTGTCGAGCATAATCAACCGGCTTTTGGTATGTTCGAATTTACTTTGTTAGGTCTCATCTTTTTTGCAATTGGTTTAATATATATGAGCTTAGCTGGGATTCGCTTTATTCCTAACAGAAGATCGGAAAAAAATCTTACCGAAACTTTCGGCATGGGCGATTACTTAACAGAGATAGTTCTTTTACCAAATGCAAAATCGGTAGGAACTAAAGTTATTGATTCGCCATTAGTTAAAGAGCTTGATATAGACATCCTCGAAGTAATAAGAGGCGATAACCGGGTGGTAATACCTACCGGACAAACGTATTTATTAGCTAACGATACGCTCCGTGTAAGATGCGATGTAAAAAAAATTCAGCTATTAAAAGAAAGAGAAGGAATAGTATTAAAGCCGCACGTTAAGCTGCGTGACAAGGATCTCCAATCCGAAGATACCATTTTAGTTGAAGCCGTGATAGCGCCTAACTCTTTACTTATTGGTAAAACTTTGAAGAGTGAAAATTTCAGAAATACGTTTAATGCTACGGTGCTTGCAATAAGACATCGCGGAGAGCTTATGCATCAAAAGCTTGGCTCAACAATCCTCACTGCCGGTGATGCTCTCTTAATTGAAGTAAGAGCTCCTTCCTTCGAACAATTAAAATCTAACAATGCTTTTGTATTTGTTTCCGAAATAGGATTACCCCGCTTCAGAAAATCAAAAATGAAATTAGCGATTCTTATTATAGCCGGGGTAATAATTACTGCCACAATAAATATATTCCCAATAGTAATGAGCGCGGTGATTGGTTCAATACTATTAATTTTAAGCGGTTGCGTAAAACTTGAAGAGGCATATCAATCCATTGAATGGAAAGTTATTTTTTTATTAGCAGGTGCATTATCGATGGGTTTGGCTCTGGAAAAGAGCGGTGCGGCGCTATTTTTATCTAACATAATAATTACCGGGTTAGGTTATTTGGGTCCGGTGGCAATCCTTTCTGCTTTTTATTTGCTTACTACTCTTTTAACAGAAACTATGTCGAACAATGCTACTGCAATTTTATTAGCTCCTATCGCAATATCGGCTGCATCGGCATTGGGGCTCGATCCCCGTCCTTTTCTTATTACCGTTATGTTCGCTGCATCTGCAAGTTTTATGACGCCGGTAGGATATCAAACCAATACGATGATTTACGGAGTGGGGCTTTATAAATTTTCAGATTTCTTTAAGATTGGCGCACCGTTAAACTTGATATTTTGGCTCCTGGCTACTTTATTGATCCCTGTATTTTTCCCTTTTGTTCCTGTAAAATGATGAAATTATTTATTCACTTTAGGCAGAGAAACCGGTGTGGAGAGATAACATCTTTCTCCTCTAATCTAACATTACCTTAAAATTGAATTGGTTTTCAATGGATGAATATTAACATGTTCTATAGAAAGATGTCATCTCTCAGTCATGTTAAAAGTGGCTTATTTAAACACAAGGATTTACTATGACAATTGAAATAGCGATTGTTTTCGCTGTGGTGATTCTTGCAATCATATTATTTGCTACCGAAAAATTACCTGTTGACCTGGTTGCAATTACCGTTATGGCAGTACTGTTAATTTCAGGAATAATCACCCCTGGAGAAGGTATTTCCGGATTTAGTAATACAGCTACTATCACTGTGGGAGCGATGTTCATTATAAGCTTTGCATTAAATAAAACAGGAGCAGTTGGCTATCTTGGCAATTTGACGGTGCGGCTGTTCAAAATAAATTTTTGGGTTGCACTTGCATTAACTATGATTGCTGTTGGAATAACATCTGGTTTTATAAATAACACTCCTGTTGTTGCGGTTTTCATTCCCATCTTATTGATGGCTGCAGCAGAGAATAATTTAAGTGCATCAAAGCTGCTGATGCCTATATCATTTGCTTCTATGTTCGGGGGTGTGTGTACTTTAATCGGAACATCAACAAATATTCTTGTCAGTTCTATAGCTGTTCAATATGGCGAACGTCCATTCGGCATGTTTGAATTTGCACCGCTTGGAATTATTTTCTTTTCAGTAGGAATGATCTATATGTTGTTCATAGGAGTAAAATTAATTCCGGATAGAAGAGGTGAAGGCGATCTTACGAAAGAATTTGAGATGACCGATTATATTACCGATATAGTTCTTCTGCCTGAAGCAAAATCTGTCGGGAAAAAATTATCCGAGTCTCCGCTTGTTAAAGAATTGGATATAGATATAATAGAAGTAATAAGAGATAAGCACCGGCTTCATATACCGCCTTCAAGGACCATTCTCCGTGCTAATGATGTGCTAAGAGTAAGATGCGATGTAAAAAAAATTCAAAAGCTGAAAGAAAGAGTTGGAATTGAACTTAAGCCGCACACTAAATGGGAAGACCTGGATTTTCATTCCGAAGATGCTATGCTTGTTGAAGCCGTAATCGCACCTAATTCCGAATTAGAAGGCAAGACGCTTAAAAGCTCCAATTTCCGCAATAAGTTTTTAGCAACTGCTCTGGCATTAAGACATCGGGGACAATTAATGCAAGCCGGTTTTGCCGATATTCCGCTTAAAGCAGGCGACGCTCTCTTAATTGAAGTACGCACCGATCAATTTGAACGATTAAAGGGAGATAAGAACTTTGTTATAATTTCAGAATTAGTAATACCGAAATTCAGGAAGAACAAAATGCTTATCGCTATTTCAATTGTGGCTGGAGTAATTGTTACGGCAGCAATGAATGTACTTCCTATCTTAGTAAGTGCTATTATAGGGGCAACGCTTCTAATCATAACAAGGTGTATTACACTGGAAGAGGCTTATAAAGCTATTGAGTGGAAAGTGATCTTTTTATTAGGTGGAATTTTATCGTTAGGTATTGCGCTCGAAAAAACGGGCACAGCGCTTTTAGTATCAAACTTGTTAATATCCGGCTTAGGTGCGTTAGGTCCGGTTGCAATTGTTTCAGCATTTTATTTATTAACATCAATGTTAACGGAGACGATGTCGAATAACGCTACTGCGGTACTATTAGCTCCGATTGCTATTGCAACTGCAGTCTCAATGAATGTGGACCCGCGTCCTTTTTTGATGGCAGTAACATTCGCGGCTTCAGCCAGCTTTATGACACCGGTAGGTTATCAGACCAACACAATGATTTTTGGAGTGGGTCAATACAAATTTAAAGATTTTTTGAGAGTCGGCACGCCGCTGAATATTATCTTTTGGATTTTAGCCACAATTTTTATCCCTATTTTATTCCCATTTTAAGGTGACATAGATGGAAGAAATAAAAAATATTTACAACCACATAAAAGAATTTCTTAACGTTCCTATAACAACTGTCGGAGCTTCAGAAATAACTTTGTGGACTATTCTTTACCTGATAATCTTCACATTTCTTTTATTCTACATATCTGCTAAGTTGAAGAAGTGGTTAATATATAAACTATTAGCAAGCACAAATCTTGAACTCGGAATTCGTATAGCCTTCGGAACCATCTTTCGTTATTTAGTATTAGCTTTAGGCTTGATTATCATACTGCAAACAGTAGGGATTCAGCTTAGCACCGTTACAATCTTGCTCGGCGCTTTGGGCGTGGGTATCGGTTTTGGTCTTCAGAATATCACTAACAATTTTGTCAGCGGAATAATAATTCTTTTTGAACGTCCTATTAAAGTAGGTGACCGGATTGAAGTGGGACAAATTGCCGGAGACGTTGTGAACGTTTCAATGCGAGCTACTACCGTAGTAACAAATGATAATATTTCTGTCATAGTTCCCAATTCTGAATTTATTTCTTCCACCGTAATTAATTGGAGTCATCATGATAGAAACGTACGTTTTAATTTTCCTGTTGATGTTTCATATAAGGAAGACCCGGAAAAAGTAAAGCAGCTTTTACTGGAAGTTGCCGATAAAAACCCGGGCGTACTAAAAAGCCCTGCACCGGATGTTTTATTTGAAGAATTCGGAGACAGCTCGTTGAATTTTAATTTACGGGTATGGACAAATGAATACATCAATCGTCCTGGTGTATTAAAAAGCCAATTATACTTTGAAATCTTTAAGAAATTTAAAGAGCACGGTGTGGAGATTCCATTTCCACAGCGTGATGTGCATATTAAAAACGGATTAAATATAACAGCCTGATAATCTAACAATGATATATGATAGCCATTGAATATATATTGTTAATTGGTGCTTCATTAATTTTACTAAGCATAGCTATAGCAAAATTATTCGATAATCTAGGCGTTCCGACATTGCTCTTGTTCATTGGGGTAG
>CAZTDB010000012.1:0-14861 GCA_964612385.1 uncultured Ignavibacteriaceae bacterium | reverse complement strand
TTTCCCAATTTTTTTAAGAGATTTTCGAATCGCTCTAAACCGTACATCAGATAAAGAGTTAAATTTTGTTTGCGGGGTGAAAACCCAACGAGAAACCAATCTCCCTCTCTTCCGCTCTCGTACTTGTAATGATAGTTTCCAAATCCAACTATGCTGCTTCCCCACATTTTTGGTTTTTCGCTGGTAATTTTTTGCATTAATTTCAAAACGGTGTAACAGTCATTTAGCGTTTTCTTATCAGAAATTCCGTTTAGAAATTCTTCCACGCTTCGGTCGGTTTGTGTTGTTTTAAGTTCAGCCATAAAACTATCCCATTTATAATGAATTTTATAATCTAAAGAGCAATCCTAATTTTATAAATGTGGAATTCAAGTTTAGCTTTTTATTTGATATTTCCTTAGAGCTATCTATAGAAATCAGCGCCACCTCGTAAGCAGGTCTGTGCAGTTTATAGGTTATTTCCACAATAAAATTTATTGGAGTGTTAGCTGCAAATTTCAATCCTCCTATTAGCTCAAACGAAAAATTATCATTGAACTTTTGCAATGATATCCATTTACCATCTATGAAATTTGCATTTCCTGCCTGCTCTACTCTATTAGAATTGTACACTCCACCCGCACCTATATAAGGTTCAATTGCCCACGAAAGCGGATAGTAATATGCTGCCGCACCAAAGCCAAAAGTTGTATAAGTAAATCCGCCTAAATAAATCGATTTGCCGGTTATTTCCGATAAGTAAAAATGTGCACTTGCTAAAAATGCCAATGGGAATTCATCGCTCTTGTATTCAATCAACAGCCTTGGTCCAAACATATAATTCATAGTTTCGCCTCCAACTAAAATATCAACTGTTCCGCCGGCAGAAAATTTTTGACCGAATGCAAATGAAGCAAAAAAAATTATAACAACGATTGTACTTAGTGCTTTTCCCATAATTTTATTGAGTTTTTTCTGATACTGTACAGATAGCTTTAGAAAGATGAATAACTCTTCTCCAAAAAGGTATTTTCATTCATTAGAAAATATAGCAATCCTATTCCATTTTCAAAAAAAGATATGATGCGAGCATTGCTGTCCAAATAATTTTGAGATAGAAGGAAAAGGCTCAATTGTAATTTATTTTAACACTACTAACCGACAAAAAATAGAAAGAAATAAAAGCAATCTGCATTAACATCAAAAGAAAACTAATGAAAAAACCTTATTGACCTTAGTAACACAGCCAACACCCCGATTTTTAACCTTATCCGAAGGATCTAGGGATTAGCTTATTACAAATCAATAAGCTAATCCCTAGATCCTTCGGATAAGGTTAGGGTATATGGGTAATTGTGTGTTACTAAGGTTCACATTCAGCCACCCTAACAGGTATATTTTTAATAATGGAATATTTTGTTCACTTAATTTCTGTTTCCTAAACTTTTTTGCTAATACTAAATTTTAGTCGGTTGATAGTGTTATTTTAAATGAATTTTATACTTGATAGAATTCAATCCGGAGAGGATTATAACAACTATCCCTTAAATACTCAATGTGGCTAAAGCCTTAGATAAATTTAGGTAATTAAGCCGTTCACTAAAGTGAACGGAAATTGATGAATAAAAGTAGATTGCCGTCAGCTTTAGCTGACGGGAAAACGAAGTAGAGTGAACTGGCTTTAGCCACATAAAAATAAATTTATTCTACTAAAATTCTTTAAGATAAAAATATTGTTTTGGACAGATATGGATGCGAGTTATATCACGTGCAACAAATTATGTTTTGAACTGCTTTGTTCGAACCGGTAATTTAACACACACAAAAAAGGAATAAAAAAATGAAACTCTATTTTTTAATAGCATTGTTCATCACAATTACATTATCACTAACAGGCTGCACGCGCAGCGAAACAAAAGGAGAAACGGCAATGAGTGAAAACCAACTTTCTTCAGGTAGTCTTGATAATCAGGAAGTAATTAATAGAACAGATGAAGAATGGCAAAAAATCTTAACGCCCGAACAATATTATGTCTTGAGAAAAAAGGGTACGGAAAGACCCTACACCGGAAAGTACGATCAACACTTTGAAGAAGGCGTATATGTATGTGCGGGCTGCGGTGCGGAGTTATTTACATACGACACAAAATTTGATGCCGGATGCGGCTGGCCCAGCTTTTATCAACCCGCTTCTGAATCCAGTATTAAATACGAAGAGGATACAAGCTTTATGATGCGCAGAACAGAAGTATTATGCAGCAAGTGCAACGGACATTTAGGACACGTATTCGATGACGGACCAAATCCAACAGGATTGAGATACTGTATTAATTCCGTTTCATTAGACTTCGTGAAGAAAGAAGAGCAAAAGATAAAATAGTGATCTCCTGTCTTTAGTTGGATTAATTAATCTTCAGCTCAGCAAGCACCGGCATGTGATCAGAAGGAAAACGACCATTCCGCAGGATCGTTCCGACAAACTTTTCGGAAATGATGCCATGCTGCAATACCATAACATTGTTCTTCACGAATATATAATCGATTTTATTCCCTTCTTCCAATGACCTGCCAAAATCATTAAATGTAATATTCGAACCGTAGTGCCCGAACTTTGAAATATGCTGTGCATCTTTAAGCGGTTTGAATGAATCAAAGCCATTTGTAAGTAAAGAATAATATTCGGATTCAGGTCTAAAGTTAAAATCGCCGGTTACAACCACATAATTGTTACCTGCAATTTCTTCAACTTTTTTTAATATTAGCTTCGAACTGTTTAAGCGGGCATCTACTCCTTTATGATCAAAGTGAGTGTTGAAGTGATAAAAATTTTTACCCGTTAATTTATCCTTGAACTTAGCCCAAGTAACAATTCGGTTATAAGCGGCATCCCATCCAATCGAGGGTATATCGGGGGTTTCTGACAACCAGAAGTTAGAGCTTTCGATTAATTCAAATCTATCTTTTCGATAAAGAATTGCCGAGAACTCTCCTTTCGTTTTGCCGTCGTCTCTTCCAATACCAACCCATGCAAAATCGGGAAGAAGCGTAACCAAATCTTCAATTTGATTTATTAGTGCTTCCTGCAGTCCGACAATATCAGCTTTATTAAATCTGATCATGCTTGCAACTAATTCTCTTCTGTTCTTCCATGCATTTATTCCATCCGCCTGTTCACTTCCGGCGTAGCGTATGTTGTAAGTCATCACTCTGAAAGAATGATCCTTATCCTTCGCTCTTAAAACATTTATAGATAGTAAAGTAATAAGAAAAGACAGCAAAAAAACTTTCCAGCTCATAATCTTTTTTCGATTACGACTTTGGCATTTTCAATTAAGACCGGATAAGTATAGCCTGCTCCAAAATCACGGTTAACTGCAACAGTTCCTTCGATAATAACGGTTTGCCCGATGTCAACCATATCATTGCTTGTCGCAAGAAGATCGTAATCGCCTTTGCTTCCTGTGCCGTCTTGAATATGAATCCAATTTCTATCCATAATACCCGAGTTAAATTTTGTAACTTTCCCTCGCAGCTTTATAATTTTACCAGCTAAATTTTCTTTGCTTGCATAGATTTGCTCTACGGTATAACCGTCTTTCAGCGGCTCAATTTTTATTGATTCCTTATCTCTTTTGTGAATATCGGGATGCCGCAACTGTGTTGTCATTCCATGCGGGTCTCTTGAGATCCCCTCTACAAAAAGGAGAGACTCGAATGTGCGGTTTAGTGTTTCGCTTCGGAAGTTTTTCATTTCCATGCTCTTGCTGAAGTACAATTCTTCTCCAATTTCTACCTGCATTGTTGGAACGGCTATCCAGTATTTTATATTATTTTCATTTACCAGCAGGTACGTATAATTGGATGCATCTAAAGTCTCTTCAACCTTAACTTTATGTATGCCCGGAGAAACCGGAGTTTCTTCCTTAGGTTCTTCTTTCTCTCCGCAAGACCAAACAAATAATGATACAATTAACAAAATAAAAATCGATTTTAATTTCATTTTATCTCCAAAATTTTGAGCCAAATATAAGAAAAGGAATACAAATCATTACTCCTATTATCAAGGGATTTTCAGGCTTGTATAATATTTGTGGTATTTTGGCGAACCCCTCTGTGTGGGTGACTAAAATGTAGCACAGACTATTAGTCTGTGCGAAAAATACTTCCTTTTCTTTTTGTTTGACGGAATTTTATAGTTTATAATTTATTCACCAATCTATTTACGTAACACAAGTTACTAACTGAAGTTACGCAAAAGCTCAATTTCAATTGCCCCGACATTTATGTCGGGGGAAAAAGCATACCCCTCCTTTAGGGCTTTCCAAAGGATCTAGGGATAGCCCAAATTTCGCTGTTTTTGGGTATCCCTAGATCCTTCTGAAAGCCGATATTGAGTTGCTTCGTTAATCCACGACCTACTCGCCTCGCTCCGCTCGGCGGAGCGGGAAGGTCGTGGCAATGTTAAAAACCTTACTGTGCGTAACTTCAGTTACTTATTTATCAATAAGCTTATGCGGTTTCCTTTCAAGCAAAAAAAATTGAACGTTCATCCCAATTGAATTTTCTTTTATGTCAATTTTTTATATCTATTGCATAAAAATTGGTGAATTATTTGGGCAGAGATAAAAAGTTCGATATTTTTTGAACATATTTTTTTTAATGATAAACTGCAGCGAACAATATGAAGCAGGTATTTATTTTTCTATGCTTAGTGATGACTACTTTATCAGCACAAACTGCCGAAGAAATCTTGAAACGAGCAGAAGACGCCGTTAAAGGGGAAACCGCCTACGGAATTATTAGGATGACTATTACTACTCCCGAATTCACAAGAACGCTCGAAATGGAAAGCTGGTGGCAGGGGAATGAGAAGGCTTTAATAATTACGAAATCTCCCAAAAAAGAAGCTGGTAATAAAACGCTTAAGATCGGGAACGAAATTTGGAGCTACCTTCGCAATACCGAAACTACAATTAAGATTCCGCCTTCTATGATGCTTCAATCATGGAACGGATCCGATTATACTAACGATGATTTAGTAAGAGAATCGAACCTTAACCGCGACTATGATCAATCTATAATTGCCGAAGAAGAAATTAACGACAAGATGACCTGGAAAATCGAATTAAAACCAAAGCCTGATGCACCGGTTGTTTGGGGTAAAATTTATTACTGGGTACGAAAGGATGATTACCTTCCGTCATTGATTCAATATTATGATGAAAAGAACATATTAATTAGATATCTCGTTTATTCCGATGTTAAAAATTTTCACGGCAGAATGATGCCTTCAAAATGGACTATGTATAACAAAGCGAGGGAAGGACGTTATACGGCAATTGAAGTTATTGAGATGAAATTCGATATTAAAATTTCTCCAAGAATTTTTTCCTTCCAAGAGCTTGAAAGGGGAAATTAAAAATGAACTTGCTGCTTAAACTTGCATGGAGAAATATCTGTCGAAATAAGCGGCGCTCAATAATTACTCTTGCGGCAGTTTCTTTCGCTGCATTAATGGCAATCGGGATGAGGGGGATTCAGATAGGAACTTACTCATTAAATTATAAAACGGCTATCGAGCTGTTTACTTCCTATGTCCAAATTCAAAAGGCAGGTTATCGCGAAAATCCATCTCTTAATAAAAGTTTTATTTTTGATAAGAGCATTAAAGAAATTCTTGAAAAAAAATCTTACACTTATACACCCCGCATTTATGCTGACGGTTTGATCAGCTTTCAAGATGCCTCATTAGGTGCAGCAATATTCGGAATTGTGCCTTCGACCGAGAAAAATGTTACAACGCTGATGGAAAAAATACGGGACGGTGCTTTCTTCGAATCGGATACGTCCAATCAAATTGTTGTAGGGGCTAAGCTGTTAGAAAATTTAAATGCTAAAATCGGCGATGAGGTTGTAATACTTTCACAGGGATTTGACGGAAGCCTGGGCAATCAAAAATTTACAATATCGGGCATTGTTAAGATGGGGATGAGCGAATTTGATGGTATAGCTGTGTTCGTTGGCTTAAGCACTCTGCAGCATTTGCTTGGAATGGACGGTCGAATAATTGCTTTAGCATTCGATGCCGATGGTTTGGAATCAGCAGAGTTATTAAAGAACGATTTAAAAGAAAAAATTTTCGATCCCGGGTTGAGCGTGCTGCTTTGGGATGAACTGCTGCCCGAGCTTAAACAGTTAATTGAATTTGATAACGTAAGCGGAATTTTTTTCTTAGGTATTTTAATCGTAATAGTTGCATTCGGAATTTTAAATACCGTGCTAATGTCTGTTACGGAAAGATTCAAAGAATTTGGAGTGGTATTATCAATCGGCATGCCCCAGTATAATCTTGTGAAGCTTGTTTACATCGAGACCATAATGATTACAATTATCGGTTTAATACTCGGAAATATTTTGGGCTATGCCGTAAACTATTACATCGTTCAAAATCCTATAATATTTGGAGGAGATTTAAGCCGCATTTACGAGGAATATAATTTCGTTCCGCGTCTTGAATCATCATTAAATGCTCACATCTTCTTCAACGTTTCACTTTCAATTATTATTATTTCAATTATCTCCTGTTTTTATCCGGCATATAAAGTTTATAAGCTTGAACCGTTAAAAGGAATAAGACATACATGAGATCATTAAAAAGTATTTTTCTCTCCGGCAAGGAAAAGAAAGATGTTATTTAAATTAGCCTGGCGAAATATCTGGCGAAACAAGCGGCGGTCGTTCATTGTAATCGGATCGGTTATAGTCGGATTAATTGCCGTAATCTTATCTGATGGATTGTCAAATGGCATGCTTCTGCAAATGCTCGATAATCAGATACGCTCCAATATCTCACACATTCAAATTCATAAGAAAGGATTTAATGATAACAAGATTATTAAGAACTACATCGAGGATCCGACCGAAATTGAAACAGCAGTAAGAAAAACTCCGGGAATAAAGGCATATAGTGAAAGGATAATTACCTTTGGTTTGTTAAGCAGTGCAAACAGTTCTGCAGGAGTTTTCATTTATGGTGTTAAACCTGATGCGGAACAGGAAGTATCGGTAATAAGTAGTTACATCAAAGAAGGAAGCTTTTTAAGCGGAGGAAAAAGGGAAATAGCAATCGGAAAGAAACTTGCCGAAAAGCTTGATGTTGGATTGGGAGATAAAGTAGTTGCAATGGCAAATACTCCCTCTGGCAGCATAGGATCGGATGTTTTTAGAATTGCCGGAATTTTTCAATCCGCAAGTTCCGATTATGATAAAGTTATTATTTATATCCCGATTGAAACAGCACAAACGATGCTTGAGCTGAATGATAAGTCGAACGAATTTGCTATGATATTGAACGATTATAAAAATGTCGCTTCGGTTAAAACAGAATTGTTAACTAAGCTTGGACGCGAATATGAAGTTTTATCGTATCAAGACTTGCTGCCGATGCTAATTTTTCAAATGGACCTTTATAGAGAATCTATGTGGATATTAAATCTCATCATCGGTCTTGCACTTATTTTCGGAATAATAAACACAATGCTTATGTCGGTTTTTGAACGGATACAAGAAATCGGCGTATTAATGGCTGCAGGCATGAAATCATATCAAATTTATTTCATGTTCATTTTCGAAGCTTTAATAATAGGAACCATCGGAACAATACTTGGAATAGCTGCGGGATTACTAATCCACCTCCCGCTTTCATTCAGCGGAATCGACTTTAGTCTTTTTTCCGAAGCTTTAGAATCGTTTGGTGTAGGGGCAGTTATTTATCCTGTTCTATCTATCGAAAATTTGATTAGTGTTCTAATAATTATTCCGGTAATTGCTGTAGCCGGTGCTTTATATCCGGCATATAAAGCTGTTAAGCTTGAGCCGGTTTATGCAATAAATTATGTGTAAAATCTAACGGAATTAAAAAAATATAAGCGGTATCATGGAAATTTTAAGAGCAGAAAATTTAGTAAAGATATATCAGGATAACGGCGTTCCGGTTCATGCAGTGCGAGGAATAAATCTCAGTATAAAAAAAGGAGATTATATAGTAATTGCGGGACCCTCCGGATCCGGGAAAACAACTTTGCTTAACTTATTAGGTGCGCTCGATAAGCCCACCGAAGGTAAAGTTTATTTTCAAGATGAAGACATAACAACTAAAAGTAAATCTGAGCTGTCGAAATTCAGGCTAAATAATTTGGGATTCATTTTCCAGGCTTATAATCTTATACCGGTATTAACGGCACTCGAAAATATTGAGTTTAGCATGATGCTGAAAGGAATTCCTGAAAAAGAAAGAGAAGAAAAAGCGCTTGCATTAATGGAAGAATTGGGTATTAAAGAATTAGCGCACAAGCGACCAAATGAAATGAGCGGCGGGCAGCAGCAGCGCGTAGCGGTAGTTAGAGCCATTGTTAATAATCCTTCAATTGTTCTTGCCGATGAACCTACAGCTAATCTCGATTCAAAAACAGCGCAGCATCTGCTTGAATTGATGCAAAGGATGAACAAAGAAAAGAATATTACGTTCGTATTCTCTTCGCACGATAAACAGGTGATTGAACAGGCAGAAAGACTTTTAATTTTAAGAGATGGTATGATTGTAAACGAAGAAGATAAAAGCTAAAGTTATGTTCACTCGTTATTCCTCTGTATTGATTTTAGCCTTTGCTTTTTTTTGCACATCATCCTTTGCTCAAATTGATTTCAACTTTTCCGGTTATGTCGTTGAACTGCCTGTTTATTCCATCGCAAAAGAACAAAGCCAGATACCTTTTTTTAAGATGGAAGATCGTTTTTTTAATTTATCGCGGCTTCGTTTAAGACCTGTTATCTATCTGTGGGATGGGGCAAGAATAAATTTAGAGCACGAAACAAATTTATTTTATTCGAATAAGGAATCCGTCTTAGATTTTATTTCAACTGAAAACCGGAGACAATTATTTGAGCTTAAATGGCAGCCGGTCAAAGATGAAAATTTAACCATAACACATTTTATCGATAGGTTATATCTTAAACAGGAATTCGATTGGGGGGATATAACACTCGGCAGACAGAGAATCTCCTGGGGCAGCGGCAGAATTTGGAATCCTACAGATATGTTTAATCCGATCAGCCCTTCAAACTTCAGCAAGATAGAAAAAGATGGCGCAGATGCACTAACCTTCACATATTTCTTCGGCAGCTTTACGGATTTGAATGTAGTTTTCAATCCGCAGAAAAAATTTAACCGCAGTAATGCGGCATTCCGGTTCAGAACAAATTTTTTTGAATATGACGCGGCAGTAATTGCAGGTTATCTTGATAAAAGAATAATCGCCGGATTAGATTTAGCCGGAAACTTTTTCGATGCAGGGCTAAGAGCCGAGGGAATCATTTCCCTCGATGAAAACAATTTCAATAATAATTTTTACAAATTCATAGTTGGGTTGGATAACCAATTCACACCTGAGTTGTACGGACTTATAGAGTATCACTTTAACGGCGAGGGAAAAACCGATAAGCTTCAGTATGATTATTTAAGATTACTTAGTGGTGAAATTATTAATCTCGGGCAAAATTATCTTGCAATTAGTGCCAATTATCTCTTAACACCACTCTTAAGCGTTTCATTATCAAACAACATTAATATAAATGATAAAAGCGGATTTACCGGTTTATCAGCTTCATATTCCATAACGGGAGATTTTTACATTCATTTAGGTGTTCAATACACTTATGGAAATGAGTTCAGTGAATATTGGTTGTATCCTCACTCGATATATTTTCAAGCCGAATTGCATTTTTAAATTGAAGATGCTAAGTTGCTAACAGTATTCATCTCAATATAGTTCAAAACTGAGTTTGCGCTCATAAAAATATCCCTGTTCCGAATTTATTCCTTCTAAATATTGACTCATTTGCGTTATTGCGCAATAAGTGATTTATCGAGAATTTATTGAAGTACAAGAAAATAAATTTAAATTCTCTTCATAGGAATTTTAATTTTATAATTGCTATTTAGGCAATTCAATGTTGTTTGTACAGAAAATAGATATATTTACTCTGTGTTTTAACTTAAACTTAACGGAGGTGTTATGAAAAACTTTCCGTCCTTATCTTCATTGATTGTCATATTATTGACAGCTTTCCTTTTACAGAATTGCACTAAAAAAGATGAAACTCCTATCACTCCCCCGCCGGGAGAAATTTCAATTGGTGAATTTACGATGACTCCTGATGGGATATTCGTTAATGAAGCTGCCGAACTGCTTGTTCGATTAGTTGTTCCTGCTAACGTAACATTAGTAGATTCAAGCGCCAAACTTGTTCGTGTAGATAACGATAATAAACCTATAGCTGAAATAGGACTTCTTTTCGATAATGGTAAGCTTGAAAACGGAGATGAAATTATCGGAGACAATGTCTTCAGCGGCATTTTCTCATTCACATCGTCAACTGTAGGTGAAGTGCGGCTAAGAGTAGATGCCCAATATAGAGAGGGCGATCAAACAGGAGATGGCTCGACTACTGTAAAAATTTTAAGAATATTATCAGACTTAACTGCTCAAGAATTTAATGAAGTAGCAAACACTCAAAAAGAAGCTGCAGATAAATTAGGTGAATTCATCGGCGGTAATGTTAACAATGTCGAAGCTGCCGTCGGTCAATTAGCTCAGTGGTTTGCTACGCAGCCCGAAGTCCAAACTGTTGAATATAGCAGCGAAACATCCATAAGCATTCTCTATAAATCAGGGCTGTATGGCGGGATGGTAATTTCTGTTGAAGATCAGGACGGCTCGGTTGCTACACGCGGTGGAGTGCCGCAAATGGACGAACGAAAATCCGGTAAAAGCATTCCATTAAACAGACAAACCGTAGGTAAAACAGATCCTCCGCCGGCTCGCGCTAACTGGTTTAAGAAGGTTTCAGATTTAGATCCTAAAATAATTGGAAATAGAAGCGTATTTATTTATGCACCTTATGAAGCGGCTTTTGCCCCTCATAACGAACGTGTAAAAATTCAAAATATTCTGAATAGCTCCGATTTTCAATTTGAAATTGATACTTACATAAATCAAGCAGCTACGGTAAGCGCTCTGTTTAACATGACAAATTATGGCTATGTAATTTTAGCTACCCACGGTTCAGGAGGAAAATCATTTTTAACCGGAGAAATTGTCGATACAACCTCAGAGATTTATCAATCAACTTATAAAAAACTATACAAAGAGAATAAGATTTACTATGCTACAAATGTAGTTATAGCTAAAAATGGAACTGAAAAAACAAGGGCGAATGTTTATGGTGTTCGCGCTTCACTTATTTCAAGCTTAGCAGGCAAATTTCCAAATTCTGTAATACTTAATAACTCCTGCGAAAGCACAAAAAATGCCGATCTGGAAAATGCTTTCACCGGAAAAGGAGCCAAAACTTATTACGGTTATAGTAAAATAGTAAGCAGCAAGTTCTGCGTTGAGATGGCTGACACATTAACAAGGCGGCTTGCTAAAGAGCTAAAAACTACAGGCGAATCTTTTCTTGCAGGCAGCGATCCTTATTCAACTCATAATGCCACTTATCAGATGAAGGGAGCAAATGATGTTCGCTATCCTGACGATCTTATAAACGGCGATTTTGAGTTTGGCAAGCTTGACGGCTGGACTAAATCCGGTGACGGACGGGTAATTTCTAAACTGGCATTTATTAATCCGCCGGGCGGTAATTATATGGGAATCATCTCGACGGGGTTAGGGTTTACTACCGCAACCGGAAGCATCTTTCAGACTTTTACTGTTAAAAATACCGAGTCAACATTAACCGTTAAATGGAATTTCTTATCGGAAGAATTCCTTGAGTATATCGGTTCACAATTTCAAGATTATTTTAGAATTATTATTAAAACTCCGGAAGGTCAAGAGATTGTTCTTCTGAATAAAACTATAGACGGAATTGCAGCAGATTTTGGGGCTTCTTATGATGGCACAACTGATCCACCAACAGCCATCCCAGGAAATTTGATAAGTGTTTCACCGGGAATTGTATTTGACCGTGGAGGTGTTTATATGACTGACTGGCAAACTTCTACATTCGATGTTACTGCTTATAGAGGGAAAAGAATAACACTTATTCTTGCCGCAGGCGATGTGGGCGATAGTATTTATGATACTGCAATACTGCTTGACGATATATCAATTAAATAGTTATTGCAGTGAACCATAAAATTAGACAAGCCGGCTTTATTCCGGCTTGTCCTTTTTTATAGTGTATTGTTTGAAATGATTAAATCGTTATGTGAGGATATTACTTGATGAAATTATTAATATATTTTCTTTTCGGAATAATAATTTGTAACTGTAAACAGGGAAATGCTGATATGAAGATTACGTTATACAATAAAGGTGAAGTCATAAATTATAAATTGACTCCCGGTGAGAAAGAGAAGGTAAATGAAATGGTTCGAAATATATTTGGCGGGATTGATGAAGTATACAGGCTTTACTTTGAAGAGGAAAGACTTGAAGAATTAAAAAATACTGAAGAGGTATTAGAGATTATTTACAATGAGCCATTTTTATTTACAACAAAAGAATTTGGTACTTTTCCCGTTAAAAAAATTGCCATTCCAATAACGGGTGATTTTATCGGTAATGCCGAAAATCCCGAAATTACTATCATTTGCGGGGAGGAAGAATACGATTCAACTCCCTTCAGAAATACTACGGGATACAAGCTTCTAATACAATTAAAGGAATTAATAGATGCTGCAAAAGAATAGTAGGTAAATTTAGCTTCAGTTGATTTAATTCGTATTTAATTAATCTACTGATACCTTGCTTACTAAATAACGCTTGATCTTTTAAGTTGTTGTCTTTTTAAATTCCTTTAATAGGAATTTTAATTTCGTAATTGCTATTCATGCAATTCAACGTTGTTTGTACAGAAAATAGATATATTTACTCTGTGTTTTTAACTTAAACTTAACGGAGGTGTTATGAAAAACTTTCCGTCCTTATCTTCATTGTTTGTCATATTATTGACAGCTTTCCTTTTACAGAACTGCACTAAAAAAGATGAAACTCCTATCACTCCCGAGCCCGAAGAAATTTCCATTGGTGAATTTACAGTTAATCCCGATGGAATATTCGTTAATGAAGCCGCTCAACTGCTGGTACGATTGGTTGTACCTGCAAATGTTGTATTAGTAGATTCAAGCGTTAAACTCGTTTGGGTAGATAACAACGATAATCCAATAGGCGAAATTGGACTGCTCTTCGATAACGGAGAACTTGCGAACGGAGATGAAATTATCGGAGACAATGTCTTTAGCGGCATCTTTACTTTTACGGGAACTACTGTCGGCGACGTTAGACTAAGAGTTGATGCCAAGTACAGTGTGGGTGATCAAACGGGGGATGGTTCCAGTTTAGTAAAAATATTAAAAGTTTATTCAGATTTAACTTCTAAAGAGTTCAATGATATAGTTAATACACAAACCACCGCTGCCGATAAGGTTAGTGAATTCCTTTCGGGAAATATTGAGAACATGCCGACAGCAATAAACCAAACCGTAGATTGGCTCAAGAGTCAACCCGAAGTAGAATCTGCAGAAAGCGACGGCAGCACAAGTATCAGGATAAAATATAAATCCGGTTTATATGGCGGTATGATTGTCTCAGTGGAAGACGCAAATGGAAATGTACATACCAAAGGCGGCTATATACCGGATAAAGACAGACGCAAAACAAAATCGATTCCTGTAGAAAAACAAACCACAGGAACATATTTCACTCCTTCACGAACGCTTTCCAAAATAACTAAATTCGATGCAGAGCTGGATCCAAAAGTTATCGGAAACAGAAACGTTCTTATTTATGCACCTTTTGAAACCTACTTTCCTGTTGATATGCGCCCTACCATTGTGAATATCCTTAATAGCACCGAATTTCAATTTGAAATAACAACTTATATCGATCAAAATGCGGATGTAAGCGTTCTTGAGAATATGACTTCTTACGGCTTAGTAATACTCGATACGCATGGTTCAGGCGGCAAAGAATTCGGAACGGGTGAAATAGTAGATACTAATTCAACTGCTTACAAGGAGAAGTATAAAGCAATGCTTAAAGCAGGGAAGTTAGCGATCTGGAAAAATGTTACGATATCAATTACCGGCGGCGTTAAGAACAAGAAAGACCTTTATGCTATACGTGCACCATTTATCTCGGGGTTAGCAGGCAAATTTCCAAACAGCGTAATATTTAATGGTTCATGTGAAAGCACGATGGCTGCCGATCTTCAAAACGCTTTTATCGGTAAGGGAGCTAAAACTTACTACGGATTCAACAAGGTTGTTAATGTTACTTTCTGTGCACAGGCAGCAGACTCGGCTGTAAAGCGTTTGGCAAAAGATCTTAAAACAACCGGTGAAGCCTTTATCGGAGGTTCAGACCCCCAAGCTCCTAATGCCACTTTCGAATTAAAAGGAGCTAACGACGTCCATTATCCTGATGACCTTATAAACGGCGATTTTGAATTTGGTAAGCTTGATGGTTGGACCAAAGCAGGAGACGGTCGTGTTATTAGTAAGCTGGGTTCTGTAAGCCCAACCGGCGGTAGTTATATGGGGATCATCTCCACAGGATTAGGATTTACAACTGCAACCGGAAGCATTTTCCAGACTTTTACAGTAAAGAATACCGAATCAACTTTAACTGTTAAATGGAATTTCTTATCGGAAGAATTCCTTGAGTATATAGGTTCACAATTTCAGGATTATTTTAGAATAATAATTAAAACTGCTGAAGGTCAAGAAATTGTTCTTCTGAGTAAAACTATAGACGGAATTGCGGCAGATTTTGGGGCTTCTTATGATGGCACAACTGATCCACCAACAGCCATCCCAG
>CAZTDB010000011.1:0-15229 GCA_964612385.1 uncultured Ignavibacteriaceae bacterium | reverse complement strand
GGAATTCCTATTACTAATAATGCAAACATGCAGGTTGGGATCGGCTATTCTACAGCAAACAGCGGCATCGACCTTCGCTCTATTCCGGCTGAAAATATTAAAGAAGTTGAAATTATCCGCGGCATACCCTCCGTTCAATACGGCGATTTAACCGACGGGCTTTTACTCGTACGAACTAAAGCATCTGCCGATGCACCAAAAGCAAAAGTAAAATATAACCCGCAGCTTTATGAAATGAACTTTAGCGGCGGAACGTTTTTAGGTGACTGGATAATGAATGCGAATTTTAATTTAGCATCATCCGAGCGTGATATTCGAGTACAAGGTGACGGTTATACAAGAATTGCCGCTCAGCTTACGCTCGAACAAGATAAAGAAGAATTCAACTGGAAAAACATTGTTTATTTCACAAGAGCGTTTGATGAATATAAAGAAAAACCCGGCTATGCTTTACGAGAAGCATGGTATAACCGCGATGTTAATATTAAGTATACGGGCGACTATTCAAGATATTTCGATGCCTTTAATAAACTGTCTGCAAAATTGTCGGTCTCTTATACAAGGCAAAATTCATACGAACAGAGATTAGTTTCTCGTGATAACATTGTAATATCTGATAGATTAACCGAAGGAACGCAGGAAGGCAGAATTGTATTCGGTTCTTATTTAGGAAAAAGAAATATACGAGGAGACGTGTGGAATATTTTTGCAGATGCAAATTACAGCTATAAGTTTTTTACTTTCGATTATCTGAACGGTTTAATAGCAGGCATTACTTATAGAAACGATTTTAATAAAGGAGAAGGGATCATATTCGATCCGCTTTTCCCGCCATCAGTTTCGGTTACTACACCGCGCTTAAGGACTTACAGCGATATTCCCGGTTATACTATTCTTAGTATTTATGCCGAAGATAAAATTACCGGAACATTGTGGAAGCCGTTTACATTACAAGCCGGTGTCCGCTATGAGGCATATCGCCCGAGTGGAATAAATCTTAAAGGATTAATCGGTCAGGCAGATTTAATCGAATCGAACAACGGAAGTTTTTTAAATCCAAGAGTTGCTTTCTCGATGAATTTAACTGAGGATACTCAAATTCGCTTAGGTTACGGTGTTAGTTCAAAGTCGCCTCCGTTAGGAATGATATTCGCACAAGAAAAATATTTTGATATTATCGATACCGTTTCGGTTGTAAATCCGCAATATCCTGACAGCAATTTTTCTCTTGTTTCAACATTTATTCGTCAGCAGGCTAATCCCGACATAAAGGGATATAAACAAACTAAGTATGAAATGAGCATCGATCAGCAGTTTGAGTTTTTTGGTATCTCGGTAACAGGATATATCAACGAAACAAAGGATATGTTTCAAGGATTCGGCGAGCCGATGACTTATTATAAGCGGGCTTTTCCCAATTGGCCCAATCTGGAAGGCTCACTTATTACGCGTTACTATCTTGATTCATATTCAAAGTATGCTAACAACGGCTGGCAAAATGTAAAAGGAATTGAAGCAGCATTTACGACAAAAAGAATTCCTGTTATAAATACAGTACTAAAAATTGATGCGGCTTATACATATTCCGACAATGGAACAAATAGCGGTTTCTATTTTTCTTCTGCAAGATTCGTCCCGACACTCAACCAGGAAGTTATGCCGATGTACACTACTCACGAAAATTACTACAAAGATTTGCTGATTAATTACCGCTTTGAAATTCAAGCTAAGACTTTAGGTTTATGGCTGACGCTTCATTTGCAGCAAAAGCTGATCGAAATAAACGGACGAAGAAAATATGACGATACGCTTGCCATTGGCTATTATACAATCGGAGGTGAATTAGTACTTTTATCTCCCGAACAAAGAACCGACGCACAGTATTCACCGTTGAAAAGAACAGTTCAATGGTACGATTTGCTTGAGGAAGACAAACCTAACAAGTGGCTGTTCAACTTAAAGGTAAGCAAATCATTGTGGAAGGGTGCGGCAATTTCATTTTATGTAAATAACTTTTTTAACAATCAGCCGCTTTATAGAAGACAGAGAAGCTCACCCGCTTCACCAAGTTATGAAAGAAGAAATCCGAATATCTTTTATGGAATCGATTTTAGCAGTGCAATTAATTTGAGGTGATGGAAATGAAAGACAAGATATTATTATTTATCTGGCTGGGCTTAATCTCGTTAAGCTGCAGCGAATTTTTAGGTGTAGATCCCAAACCCGAAGTAACCGAGCGGGAAGTTACTTTCAAAATTGTTTTTAAAGATAAATCCGGTTTTATGAATACTTTATACGGAAACGAGCTTGTACGGAATGCAAACGTAACGCTCAAATCAAATCTTCTCGGTTCAGAATATAATTTAACATCCGATTCAACAGGTACAATAAAGATTGAAGGAATAATTTCGGATGTTTATCTAATCACCGCATCAAGAGAAATGACCCCCGAAGAAATGCAGATAGTCAGTGGAACAATGGCGACTAATGTAAGGCTGGTTAATAAGAGTAAAAGAATTATAGAATTAAATGCGGGCGATAATAAAACTATTGAGATAGAAATGGAGATGGTAGTAGGCACCTCTCCGCTTGTGATTAGCGAAATTTATGCAAGCGGTCCTCCGGGAGCCGGACTTTATTACCACGACAAGTATGTTGAAATTTTTAATCAATCCGATTCTGTTCTCTATCTGGATAGTTTGATCATCGCAGTTGTTTATGTTTATGCACCTACGTGGACCCACTACAGAGACGATCCGGAATTTATTCATTCAAAGAACATCTGGATATTCCCCGGAAGCGGAACAGATTATCCGATACAGCCCGGGCAATTTATTCTCTGTGCCGAAGATGCAATTGACCATCGCATAAATGCGCCGAACAGCGTTGATCAATCACATGCCGATTTTGAATTCTATAAAGACGATGCACCGGATGTTGATAATCCCGCTGTTCCGAATATGATTAGAATTTATCAACCCGCAGGAAATGATTGGCTGATTGGCGGTGAAAAAGGAGCATTAGTGCTTGCAAAGTATCCGGTTGATCAATTGATTCCGTTTGACGACCAATTTTTAATTCCCTATAGTGCAATTATTGATGGAGTTGAATATTTGGATGATCCTACACAGCTTGATAAAAAAATATTAAATGAAAGCATAGATGCGGGTGCAACCGGCGGTATTCAATTCTATACAGGCAAATCGATGGAAAGAATTTTAATCTCTGATGTGGACAGAAAAATATTAAAGGATGAAAATAATTCGTCGGTGGATTTTGTGATTATTAGTCCGCCCTCGCCCGGAAGATATCATAAGTGATTTTTTAAGCAGTATGAAAAAGTATTTTATTTTATTATTTGTATTTGTTATAACGAGTCAGGCGAACTCTCAAAATTTTAAGGAGTTTGAAAGCGGATTTATTTCCATCTTCAAAAACCTTTCAGAAGTAAATTCATACTATATCGGATACAATCCTGCCGCACTTAATTTTAACGAAGAAGATGAGCTGCTCTCTCTTAAATCCCAATTTGATGTTGACGATGGAAAATTTAAAAGATTTATCGAGCCTGTATCTAATAGAAATTATCAGCTAACCGCCTCGGGTAAAAAAGCAATCGACGAATCGCAGCGTTTTAAAGGCAGCTTTGCTTTTCAAAGATTTGAAAGAAAAAATTGGAGCTGGTTTTTTACGAGAGATTATCAAACAGGCAATCCTTTTTTATTAGGTGACAGCACTACGGGCGATACACGTATTAATGGCATCGCAATGAATGCAGAGTATGCTATTAATTTATCTGATAAATTTTCTGCCGGTGCTGTTATTAATTATTCGGTTGATGAAACATTAAAGGAAATTTCTCCGCGCCCTACTTCGGTTCATAGGGATATTCATTCCAGAATAGGATTAAATTATTCGTTAACTCCTGCGATAAATTTTGGAGTAACCGCAGATGTTTACGATAAAATGGAAAGAATTGCTTACCGCGAGGACGAAGGTGCATTGCTGCAGGAAACTATCATTCTAAAATTCAAAGGGTATGATTATCCGAATGTGTTTAGAAAGAAGACCGAAACGCGTTACTCCTATATAAACGGTTATGCTTCGGGAATAACTTTCTCTCATATACTTCCGAATATATCTGCACTGACCGGTTTCATTCAAGCGGGTTTCGATAAAACAAATATTAAGGATGACGCCGTCCTTCCTAAAGCCGAAGGATTTTGGCAGAACGATTATATAGACGCCGGCTTGCAGGCAGCCGTTTGGTTGTTAACAGATATTCAACTCGGACTTAATTATACTTTTCACCGTGATGACGGCTGGGCAAAATACTCACCGTTTAATGTTCTTTATTATGAGAGAGATTTTGATATTCATTCTGTTACCGCAGGCGTTCAATATATTTTTTCGCAAAAATTATCTGCCGGAATTGAAGGAGGAATTTCATTAGTTTCGCTCAAAGAAGATGATCATTATTCTGCGCTGTTCAATGAAGTTAAAAATAATATTTTTTATGGAAGAGCCGGATTATCCGTTGAATGGAGTGATTATGTTTCTTCGATAATATCCTACGGTTATTATCGCAATTCAGTAAAAGAATTTTCTTACACTGTTCAAAATCAATCAGATTACTTTGCCGGCTACAGAGAGCATGATTTAGCTTACCTACACACAGGTTATGATAAACATAATGCCGTGATGGCTTCAAAAATTACTCCGTGGTTCGGCGGATGCATTTATTTATACTTGAATTATTCGTATATAAAACCCGAAAGCGGTTCTGCTTTTGGGAATGAAATTAAAAATCAATTCAATACAACAATCGAATACCGGATAAAAGTTTTTTAAGAACAAAGGAGAAACGAAATGATAAATATAAAATTTGTACATGCGATGGGGATGAAGTTTAGTCTGTTGTTTTACTTTATTTTGATTTCGCAAACAGCGGTGGGACAAGACTTGCAGGTGCTAAGCTCACCTGATATAAAAGAGATTGTCCGGGATGTTAAGTTTATCGATTCTCAAACCGGATGGATTGCAGGTAATAAAGGTATAATTTATAAAACTACCGACGGCGGGCAGAGTTGGATAGAACAAAATTCCGGAACGACTAAAGATCTCGTTAAAGTATCTTTTACAGGAGAGAACAACGGCTGGGCAGCAACAGTTGACGGCAGTGTTTTTAAAACAACCGACGGCGGAGAATCCTGGAATGAATTCAGCTATGCTGATGCAGTGCCGGGAATGGTTTTCAGCATTTGCGATCTGTTAAAATTTTTTGATGATAACACCGGTTTTATAATTGCCGGAAAATTGCGAAACATTTATTTATTAAAATCCGTTGACGGCGGGGAAACCTGGAGCGTAAAAGATTCGTTAGTTTCGGCAACTTTGCTCAGGCGGTGGTACGACATCGACTTCTATGGCACAAACGGTGTGCTTGTCGGCGATAAAAAGGAAATTCAAAAATACTCATCTGACTACGGAGAAACATGGACGCTTTCAACTGCTATTGTTGACGGTTTCTTCCGCGATCTTAAGTACGTAAAATTTTTGTCGGATACAGAGATAGTTACTATCGGTGAGGGAAACGAATTTTCCGGAGTTCCTGTACCTGTTTACAAATCGTATGATGGAGGAGAAACCTGGGTAAAGAAAAATCAATCATTAAGTACAGTTTATGATCGTGTGAGAAGCGCTTATTTTAAAAATGAATCAGACGGAATCGGTGTAGGCAGCGACGGTTTCAGCAAAGCGTTCGTAGTTAAAACAACCGACGGCGGTGAAACATGGACTCACACTGTGCTTGATTATGCCTTCGGTTTGCAGGTAATAAGCGGTATCGGAGATTTCTTATTTGCAATGGGAACCTTATCTCATTTTACTTATTCAACCGATTTTGGAGAAAGCTGGCAGCATCTGCCGCTCAAACCTCCGGCATCCATTGTAAGCATTATTTTTAAAGATGAAAAAGGTTATGCTATCACCCGATACGGAGATTTCCTTTACAGCAGCGACGGTACAGGCAATTCATGGGAATACCGTTCACACACCGGAAAAAATAATTCGGGTGCAATGGTATTTCTTTCGGCAGATATAGGATTAATTCTTAAAGAAAACAGGCATATTGTAAAAACAACAGACGGCGGACAAACCTGGGAAACGGTATTAGAGCCGGTCAAACCATTTTCAAGAAACTTAGTCGGCGGGATGGACTTTGCCGATTTGCAAACCGGTTATGCATGGTTCAGCTTGAATGATTACGGCGAATATCATGTGTATAAAACAACCGATGCCGGCGATACTTGGGAATTATCAAAAGTATTCGGCGGTCCCGGTTATATTTCCGGGGATATTGCTGCTTTTGATCCGGACAATGTTGTAATCCTGGGTCCAGACACATGGACCCAGCGCACAACTGACGGCGGGTTGAATTGGGAACCGGCAGTTTTGAATAATTTCGATCCTTACTTTGCCTTATATGATTTTAAAGGTGTGGGTAAAATTGATGACAACAGAGCTTTTGCTATAGGAATTAATTTTATGTGTATGACTACTGATAAAGGCGCAAACTGGGATTATATCAATCATGGATTAGATATTAGCGATTCAACTTTTTATAGAATGGCTTTATCGTCTGATACATTGTTATATATTAATACCTATGATAGCAGTACGGTATTAAAAACTACCGATCTCGGTGCAACGTGGTTGGTCGACAAAACATTTAAAGATCAATACTTCCTTTTTTCTGCTGCAATAAATGAATACGGCAAACCTATCTTCGGTACCTCTAATGGGTATATAATCGGAGAAGAAACCGTAACCGGTGTTAATGAATATGTTCCGAAGATTACAGGCTTTACGCTTGAGCAAAATTATCCGAATCCATTTAACCCAAGCACGAAAATTAGATTTACCATTCCAACAATCGTAGAGACGGGGCATGCCCCGTCTCTACAGCGGGTATCATTAAAAGTATTTGATTTGTTAGGAAGAGAAGTTGCAGTTCTTGTTGATGAATCAAAAGCACCCGGTATTTACGAGGTTGAATTTTCCGTAGGATCCTTTGGAAATGCTGCAGGATTAGCAAGCGGAGTGTACTATTATAAACTGCAGGCAGGCAAAAATATTTCCGTCAAAAAGATGATGGTTTTAAAATAAAACGTAGGACAACTTGCCAAGTTGTCCCGCAAATACAAAACAAGAGTATAAAATAGCGATCGAATCAATGATGAATTATCAACTTGAATAAAATATTGCAGAAAAGCCAAATAAGAATGAAATAAAATATCATCAATCCGTATTAGTAGGACAACTTGTCAAGTTGTCCTACAAATTATTTATTTAATCAAACACGAAGCGATTTTTTTTATTTATTTATCTATAGGAACTATCATGTTATTAAGGATTAATCTTATCTTCTTTACAATTATTGCAGCTCTTCAGGTTGCAATTGCACAGCCAAAAGAAATCAAGCCGGAAAAATTTTATCCGACTTCATTTGCTATTGTAGTGGATGAAAAAACATTCGATAATTGTCAAGCTGCTTTGATGGATTATAAAAGGGCAATTGAGAATGACGGGCTTTCAGCTTATATAATTGTTGAAAATTGGCAGAAGCCGGATGAAATTAAAAAAGAATTAATCAGACTATACAATCAAAAACCTCCGCTTGAAGGAGCAGTATTTGTCGGCGATGTTCCGATTCCGATGCTGAGAAACGGACAGCATTTCACTTCGGCATTTAAGCTTGATGAGGATAGATATCCCTGGTTCAGATCATCGGTTCCTTCCGATCGTTTCTACGATGATTTCGATTTGATGTTTGAATATTTAGGGCAGGACACTGTTCATTTACTTTCACATTATTACGCGTTCTTACCGGAGTCACCGCAAAAAATTGAAAGAGAAATTTACACTGCAAGAATTAAACCTTCAGGAAACGATATAAACAAGTACGAAGCTATTTCGAAATATTTAAACCGTGTTTCAATTCAGAAGAAGGAAAAGAAAAAAATTAATAACGGATTTGTTTTTACCGGTCACGGTTATCATTCGCAATCGCTTACAGCATGGGCTGATGAAAGGTTGCCGCTTCGTGAACAGTTTCCGCAGTTGTTCAAAGCAGGCGGAAGAATAAAAAATCTCAACTTTGCCATGAGCGATGAGATGAAAGAAATTCTTCTTATCGAGCTTCAGCAGGAAGAACTTGACTTTGCGATATTCCATGCACACGGCGATACCGATATGCAATTGATTTTGTCCTATCCAAAAGCTAACAGTGTTAATCAGAACATCGAAGCCGTAAAACTTTATCTCAGAAGCAAGCTGAGAACCGCAAAGAGACGAAATCAGGATATCGAAAAGACTAAAGAATATTTTATGCGCGAGCTGAATGTTCCTGAATCATGGTTCGATGGAACATTCGGTGATTCGCTTGTAACGGCTGATTCAATTTTAAATTATAAATTAGACATATATCTCGACGATATCAGAAAAATAAATCCGCAGGCAAAGTTCATCATGTTCGACGAATGCTTCAACGGCTCTTTTCATCTTGATGAATATGTAGCAGGGGAATATGTATTTGGTAATGGTAATGTAATTGTTGGTGAAGCGAATACAGTAAATTGTTTGCAGGATAAATGGGCTGATGAAATGTTAGGCTTATTGAATATCGGAGTTAGAGTAGGGCTAAGACATAAAGAAATAAACATTCTTGAATCTCACTTAATCGGAGATCCTACGTACCGATTTTCCTCAACTTCAAAAATAGATTTTAATAAAAAGTTAGTTCTCGAAAAAAACAATGTTGAGTTCTGGAGAAGCCAGCTAAAATCATCCGATGACGAAGTAAGAGCCTTAGCAGTAAGATATTTGTATAAAAATCTGAAAGCAAAATTTGAAAAGGAGCTTGTTGATAATTATCTAAACGATCATTCGATTAACGTCCGGTTGAATGCAATAAAATATTTAGCCGAGTTGAATACGAAAGCATTTCATGATGTGTTAAAAAAATCGGTAAACGATCCGTATGAATACATCAGAAGAAAGTCTGTTGAGTGGATGGGTGAAGTGGGGCTGCCAGAGTTCCTGCATTTTGTTGCAAAACATACTATTACGGATGAATCTCCGAGAGTTTCGTTCAACGGGAAAAGTGCATTGACGTTTATCGGTTCGCTAAAAGCTAAAGAAGAATGTGAAAAGTTCATCGACAGTATGCCTGAAGTTACTTCAAAAGAAACATTAAAAGGGCAGCTTGGCGGATATTTAAAGCGAAGCAGCGAATGGCTGCATAATGAAATAATTCCGAACATAATGAACGATACATTAAAGATGAGAAGCAGATTGCAGGAAGTGCGAACGTTTAGAAATTATAAATTTTCTGATGCACTGCCGTTTTTATTAGAGCAAATGAAAAACAAAGAACAACCCGATTCGATAAGAAGATATATTGCAGAGGCATTGGGATGGTTTACATTTTATTACGACAGAGTTAAAATAATTGCAGTAATGGAAGAAGTACTGAATACCGCCAATTTACCAAACGAAATTCGAAAGGAAGCTCTGCGAACAAAAAACAGATTATCAGCCGGTCAGAATGACGTAATGCTTCCGTAGATATTATGAATGTTGCAAGGGCGAAATACCTTTTCGCCCTTGCGAATAATGTAGAAACACTTATAATTTTTTTAACGCTCCGGAACAAAGAGTATTTCATTTTTATATTCATCTTATTCAGCCTTAGGCGAACTTTTATCCCGTAAAAACATCTAAAAGGCATAGAATTCATTAATAAATGGATTTTATTTAATTATCTTTATTCATATAATTTTCAATAAATTTTCAAAATTCCTGCAGATTAAAGGAATTATAGGATGGATGAAAAAACAATAACTACCAAGCTAAACAGAGCTTCATTCGTAACCGCATTAAAAGAAACCAGCCGCAAAATCGAAGACAAAGTGCAAACGCTTAAAATCCCGCCTTTTCTTAAAAACTCAAAAGTATTGCTTGCAATCGGAGGGATATTAGTCGTTTTGGCAATTCTTTTAATGATTCCCTCGGACAGTGCCGCGAACATTCCGACTTTCACTGTAAAAAAAGATAAATTTTTAGTTACAGTAACCGAAAGCGGTGAATTGCGCGCAAAAAATTCAGTTTCAATTTCATCACCGCGGATCAGGGGTCAAATTAAGATTGTTTATTTAATTCCCGAAGGAACTTATGTAAAAGCCGGTGATGCTGTAGTTCAGTTCGATCCTACCGAAGCGTTAACAAATCTTAAAGAAGCAGAATCGAAATTAGAAATTGCTCTCTCTGAAAAAGAAAAAGTAATTGCAAACCAAAAAGCTGAAATGACAAGGCTTGAATCTGATTTGAAAAGTGCCGAGTTAAGTTATGAATTATCAAAGCTGAATTTAGAGCAAATGAAATTTGAAGCCGAGATTAAACAGCAGGAAGCAAAGCTTAATCATCAAAGAAATGAATTAAGCTTTATTAAATCAAAGCAAGATCTTGAGTCGAGAAAGATTATTCATCAATCGGAAATGCATAAAGTTGATATTGAAGTGCAGCAGCGTCGCGCCGATCTGGAAAGAGCAAAGCGTGATCTTGAAATGTTAACGCTTACCGCACCTGAAGAGGGTTTGGTAGTATACGAAATAAATTGGACAACGGGGCGCAAAGTAACTTTGGGGGATACGCCGTGGTCGGGTATGACGTTGGTAAGCCTTCCCGATCTGTCAACAATGGAAAGTCTTACTTATGTAAATGAAGTGGACGTAAGCCGTGTTAAAAAAGGACTTGAGGTTTTAGTTAAGCTCGATGCTTTTCAGGACAGCACATTCAAAGGAAAAATTTCTTCTGTAGCAGCACTTGGGAAAAATAAAGACAGAGATTCAAACATAAAAGTATTTGAAATAACCGTTGAACTTGACTCGCAATCAGAAATCCTAAAACCCGGGATGACTACAAGTAACAGAATAGTTATCAATGAAATTCCCGATGTAATATTTGTTCCGCAGGAAGCAGTGTTTGAGAAAGAAGGCAAAAAAGTCGTTTATGTTAAAAACGGCTCAAGCTTTGACGAACAAGTAATCGAAGTAGGTGAAAAAAGCGAGAACTATATTGTGGTTTCTGCAGGGTTAAATCCCGGAGACGAAGTAGCATTGCGAGATCCTAATATAAAGCTTGATGAAGAAGAAACCGCTCCGGAACCCGGATCATCAGTTCAACTTCCGGCAGTAATGTAATAATGAATAATATCGAATCGTTTGTAATAGGTTTAAAGGGGCTTCAATCCAACAAGCTCAGAGCAGCACTCACCATGCTGGGGATTGTATTCGGTGTTGCGGCAGTAATTGCGATGATGTCAATCGGGGAAGGTGCACGTCAGGAAACCCTTCAGCAGATAGAGCTGATGGGAACGAATAATATAATCATCAATAAGATTGCCGTAAAACAAAACAACGGAAACAAAGCTGCTTCATTCAGTCCGGGGCTTACCTTAAAAGATGCCGCTGCAATTAAAGAGATAAATCCACTTGTAGAGCATATTACGCCGATGCGCGAAATGGCAGTGCAGGTGATTTACAAAACCAGTGTACTTGAAACAAAGCTTGTGGGAACTACGCCCGACTATCCAAGTGCATTCAATACACGATTGGCTGCAGGCTCATTCTTTAAATCGTTTCATTTAGATTCTTACTCCAACGTTTGCGTCATAGGTACAGGAATAAAAAACAGGCTGTTTAAATTTGAAAATCCTATCAACAAAAAAATTAAAATAGGCGAGCTTTGGTTTACCATTATAGGCGTTGCGTCTCCTAAAAATATTGCCGCTTCATCCATTACAGGCTTAGGCGTAAGAAATTTTAATGAAGACATTTATATACCTGTAACGACGATGATGTATAAAACAGAAAAGATTGAAGCCGGGGGCACTTTAATTGGAATAAGGGGGATGATAATATTCGGCAATCCAGATCAGGCAAAGGTTATCGATCGAAATTCGCTTGACCAGCTTACAGTAAAAGTAAAAGATTCAGATCAACTTAAAGAAGCTGCGCATTTAGTTTCAAGAATAATGGAAAGAAGGCATTACGGAGTAAAAGATTATGAGATAATTTTGCCCGAACAGTTGCTTGAGCAGAAACAGAAAACTCAAAAAATATTCAACATTGTTATGGGTGCAATCGCCGGCATTTCATTATTGGTTGGCGGAATCGGTATAATGAATATTATGCTTGCCAACATCATGGAACGCACAAGGGAAATAGGCGTTCGGCGTGCGGTGGGTGCAACCCGCACCGATGTGCTTAAACAATTTATTTTTGAAGCGCTTACCATAAGCGTGCTCGGCGGATTTATCGGCATCTTCATAGGATTCGTTTTGACTTCTTTAATTTCAACTTATGCCGATTGGAAAACGATCATTTCGATATTTTCTGTAGTGCTTGCCTTCGTAGTTTCGGTTGCTACAGGCTTAATATTCGGAATTTATCCGGCAAAACAAGCCGCCGATAAAAATCCGATTGAATCGCTGCGATACGAATGATTGACCGGTACTTTTTCGGCATTCTTAAAAACAAATCTAAAATTATGCTCATTAACTATCCGGAGTATATTTACTTATGAGAATCGCAATTCAAATTATCATTTCTCTGCTTCTGCTTTCACAATTCTTACAGGCACAAAGAGTTCTTACTCTTGAGGATGCTTTGTCGATTGCATTGAAAGAGAGTTACGGAATAAAAGCAGCCGGGTATTCTCTTATCAGCTCGCAAAAAACTTTGGAAGCAGCAAAGCTCGGACTTAGGACCTCGGTAAACATGGAGTTTGATCTTCCGCGTTACTCAAGAACACTTTCAAGCCAGTTTAATCCAATCACCGGCATAGAAGAATTTTTTGAAGTAGGTTATACGACTTTTGAAAGCAGATTATTTTTTTCGCAGCCAATTGTATTTACCAACGGTACCTTTTCGCTTGTAGGTTCTCTTTGGCAGAGAGATCAATTCAAGCAAGAACAGGATATTCCGATTGATTACTATACAAACTTAAGTCTTCGTTTAAGGCAGCCGCTGTTTACGTTTAATTCGCTATCGGCAAATTTATCACGTGCAGAAATCAATTTAAAAAAATCAGAAAGGAACTACACACGCGCAGAAAGAGGAGTTATTTACGATGTAACATCAGGTTTTTATCGCCTATATCAGGCAAAGAAGAATGTTGAAATCACAAGAGAAAAAGTAAATCAGACCGAGGCTTCATACATTACGGCGGCAAATAAATTTAAAGCAGGACTTATCGCCGAAGTAGAAGCCCTTCAGCTTGAAATTGATCTGGCATCGAGCAAGAACGAATTGTTGAACGCAGAAAGAAATTTTAACGAAGTTAAAGATGAATTCAAGCTTTTAATCGGTTTGCCGCTTGATGAAAATATTGATGTAATAGCCGAACTTGATTATAGTCCAATCGAAGTAAATATTGATACAGCAATTGAGTATGCGCTTACTAACCGCTCAGAATTATTGAATGCCGAATCTGATATTGAACTGCGAAATCTATCGGTAGATGAAGTTGATTCACGCGGCAATATCAGTGCGCTGCTCACGGCAAACTTCGGCATAAACAAAAATGACAATACGTTTCGGGATATATTCCGCGACTTTGCCGAGGACAGAAGTCTTGTTCTTACGCTATCCGTTCCAGTGCTTGATTGGGGAAGAAACCGGCGTGAAGTTGAATCGGCTAAAGCGGATTTGAATCTTGCATACCTCAATTATACAAATCAAAAGCAGCAGATACAGCAGGAGATAATAGCGGTTATAAATAAAATCGAATCCGCAAAAGCAAGAGTTGACGTGTTAAGTAAAACTGTAGAAGTAGCTCAGAAAAGTTATGATATAAGCCGTGCGCGTTTCGATGCCGGAACAATAACCAGCTTCGATTTGTCTCAAATGCAATTGCGTTTAACCGACGCTAAAACAAACAGCCTGAATGCTTTGATAGATTATAAGCTTGCCGTAGCAGATCTTGCAAGAAAAACTTTGCATGATTTTGAGAGGAGATGAAAGTAAAGTAAAAAAATATTGTAAAATATTTCACAAATTTTTTATTATCGAACTATTATCCCACATAAAATAATATCAACAAAGCTTCATGTTGTCCTAACACCTTGACGCAATATATTTTAAATGGACTAAATTTTATTTGTATATTAGGTTGAACGTTAAAAGATAAAGTCATATAAATTTTATTTGCCGCTTCAAAATTTGCAGCCAAAGGAATTTTGAGCTTGCCATACACTAATACTGAAGAATATAGAAATTTAATTCAAACCCTGATACTTTATTGGAGTTGTGAAAAAATTAGTAAAGGGGGAAGAGCTGGAGTGATTGGCATTGGAAAATTTGTTAAATTTATTACGGAAAATAGGAGATACAATAATGGCAGTATTAATCTTACCCAAAAGTGTGGTAAAAGAAATAAATGATAAATATGTTACAGTAGAAATTTCCGAGGAATCTATAAAAATCAAGGGTACAAAAAAATGGGATTCAATAGAGAAAGCTCGAGGTATTCTCAAAAATTATGATATTGATCCAATTGAGTATCAAAAAAAATGTCGTGAAGAATGGGAAAATAGAATTTGACAAACAAATTTTTAGATTCAAACATTATTATCTAATCTTTAAAAGATGAACCTCATGTAGTTCGTTTCTTTGAAGGAATAAAAGATTTTGAAGGATTCGTGTTTTGTTCTTTCATCTCAAGACTTGAGGTTTTAGGTATACCCAAACTTAATTTAGAAGATGAAATAGAAATAAAAACTTTTTTTAATGATTTAGAGTTAGTTGAATATAACTCACAAATCGATGAAATAGCTTTTAGTATCCGCAAATTAAAATCAATAAAAATTCCGGATGCAATTATCGCCGCCTCAGCCATTCATACCAACAGTATTTTGGTTACAAGAAATACAAAAGACTTCCAACACATTCCCAATTTAAAATTATTGAATCCTTTTGAAACTTAATATCTCATTGGGGTGTGGAGCAAAATGCCTTTTATTTGATGATAAGCTTTTGCGGATCAACACAAATTTTCTTCAATTCCGAATTGATTAATACTCCAGTCCCAGCTTCTTCAATTCTTCAGCGCGGTTTATTCTATCCTCGTAATCGATAAGAAGACGTTCGTATTCTTCCGACATTAATGG
>CAZTDB010000010.1:0-15266 GCA_964612385.1 uncultured Ignavibacteriaceae bacterium | reverse complement strand
TGAAACTTGGGAAAGAACTACTGAAGTTGAGGGCTTGGCAAGAAGCATTGTTTATGATGAATCTTCTGGCTATTTATTCGCAGGTACAACTCAAAATTGTTATAGGTCTTTAGATTATGGCGACACATGGGAATTGATTCTACCGGAAGTAGGGGTATGCTGTTTGTTTATTGCCTCGAATGGAAATCTATTCGCGGGAGATTTTGGTGGTTCTATTTATAAGTCGACAAACAATGGGGATGATTGGACATCTTTTGCTACAGGCGGAGCAGCTAAAATAAAGAGCATGACTGAAAATTCATCCGGTGACCTATTTATTGCACAGCCCGGTTCGGGTGTTTTTCGGTCGAACGATAAAGGAGAAAACTGGGTTGAAATTAACAATGGATTAGAAAATATAACTACTTACTCCGTTGTAATTAATAGTTCAAATGAATTGTTTACATGTGTACTTGGTGTTGGAGTTTATAAATCTTCAAATTGGGGCGAAAGTTGGGAGTTAGTTAATGAAGGATTAACCGATTACAATGCCCAATTTCTCGTAATTGACAATGATGATTTTATTTATGTCGGCACTGAATTTAATGTGTTCAGAAGTATTCAACCAACTACTTATATTCACGAAATTGACAACGGATTATCTAAATATTATATGTTATCACAAAATTTTCCTAATCCTTTTAATCCAAATACAATAATATATTACTCAGTTCCCCAATCCAGTTGTGTTACAATAAAAGTTTATGATGTTTTGGGTAAAGAAATAAAAACATTGGTTGATGAGGAAAAATCTCCGGGCAATTATGAATTATATTTTAATGCAAATAATCTTGCAAGTGGAGTTTATTTATACAGAATGCAAACTGAAAGTTTTTTGGAAACGAAAAAATTAATTGTACTAAAGTAATGCCTAACCAGCTTTTCCACCCGACCGCATTTTCATTGCGGCATTGTTAAGGTTTTCGGGTTTGGTTAAAAAGGTAAGCATTGCTTGTAACATTGTTCTACTAAATAAATTTTTAAAAATTATTAGCGTTTGTTTTTCAGTTCGTCATTGTTGTTCTGGGCGGACGGGTGAAAAGCCACGCAGTTAGGTGCTCAAAAGAATATGAATGATATTAAAAAACTTGGATTCGATAAATGGTTTCAAGATAAGATTGAAACATCGAAATCAGATTACTTTCAAATAGTAAGAATAATCAGTGTAAGTAAAAATAGTTTTGTCGTTTCAAATGGTAAGAATGATATTTATGCAGAATTAACTGGAAAATTTTTATTCAATTCCGATTCATCCGTGGATTTACCAACAGTTGGCGATTGGGTCTATGCGCAATTATTTGATGATGATTCGTTGGCTATCATTCACGAAATATTTCCGCGAAAATCATTATTAAAAAGGAAAACCTCCGGTAAAAAAATCGAGTACCAACTAATCGCAGCAAACATTGATACGGCAATAATTATGCAATCACTTGATTCCAATTTTAATTTAAGAAGATTGGAACGTTACTTAGTGATGATAAACGAGAGTAATATTACTCCGGTTATATTCCTAAGTAAAAGTGACCTTATAAGCATAGAGGAGGTTGAAAGCAAGAAAAATGATATTTATAAAATAATACCGGATATTAAAATAGAAGCATTCAGCAACAACAACTTGTTGGATATAGAGAATATTAAAACATACTTTACCTCTTCCAAAACTTTTTGTTTGCTTGGTTCATCCGGTGTTGGTAAAACTACATTATTAAATAATCTCATACATCAAGACCTATACAAAACTCAACCAATCAGAGAGAAAGACGGAAGAGGAAAACATACTACTACACGTCGCGAACTTATAGTTTTAGAAAACGGGGCAATTGTAATAGATAATCCTGGAATGCGTGAACTTGGAATAATATCAATTGATTCGGGTCTCGATGACACATTTAATGAAATTTCAGAATTATCGAAACAGTGTCGCTATATGGATTGCACTCATACTATTGAAAAAGGTTGTGCAGTATTGAAAGCCATAGAGGAAGGAATAATTTCAAATGAACGTTATCAGAATTACATAAAAATGTATAAGGAATCTTTGTACCACGAAATGTCGTATTATGAAAAGAGACAGAAGGATAAAAAGTTCGGAAAATTTATGCACACATATAAGAAAAATAAAAATGATAAGTAATTGCACCTAACGTTTAAGGGATTCATGCCGAAGCACAAACTCATAAAAGAACAGCTATGACAGATTAGCCTGCCGAGGCATGAGGCGGTGGCTTATTGAAATACTCGATTAGCCTTTGGACACGGTAAGAATAAGTTTCTTGTGTCCGTTGAGAAAGACCAAAAAGTTGCATATTTTCGATTATTCTTTGAATCAGTTCGTTCATAGCATACCTCGCTAATGTTGGTGGTAAATAATAGTTAGTTGGGGTATGCTATATTGTTCATCGGAAAGTTATAAATCAAGCTGAGTGATAAAATAAAACACCGCCCGCTTTGCGCCTGCCCTCCGAAATAATGTGTAGGAGGGGCTTAGTTCAACAAGCGGTTCAAGCTGACTGCCCGTCTTGGCTCGGCTTGAATAAATATTAGAAATAAATTTATTTAATTATGTTAATTTATATTTGCATATATCTGATAATGCCAAGCCGAGACAGGCGTTTTCGCATTTGGCATTTTTGCAGTTTTAGAGTTTGGTGCTCCGCTTAAAGGTTTTTGTTTAAAGTAGTTCTAATAAAAAAGATTTTTATAATTATCGGCTTGGGTTTTCAGTGCTGCATTCTTGTTATGGGCAGCAGCTTAAACGCAACGTTAGCCCCCTAAACATACTATAAAAATAATCTTTGAAATTGTTCACATATTTGTTTACCTTGCAATGTGAAAGAGATAATATTTTATAAAACATCACGCGGACACTCACCTGTAGAAAAATTCATAGATCCTTAAATATAAAGGCAGCTAGAAAAGTAGCTTGGACACTAAGAATTAGTTAGAGATTTAGAAAAGGTACCGGAAGAGTATCTTAAAAAATTTAAAAGCAGTGATGATATTTGGGAAATCAGAGTTCAATTCGGAAATAATATTTTTAGACTTCTAGGATTCTATGAATCAAACAAAATAATCTTAACAAATGCGTTTTCAAAGAAGACTCAAAAGACACCGGAAAAAGAAATTGAATTAGCAAAGCAAAGGAAAAAAGAATATTACGAAAGGAAAAAATGATGGATGATTTAGAAGTATATATATCAAAACGTAAAGCAAAGGATAAAAAATTTGCAAAAGGCTTTGAAGAAGGGTATGAGAACTTTAAAATAGGAGTGTTGTTGAAACAAGCTAGGAAAGATGCTGGAGTTACTCAAGAAGAACTAGCCAAAAAGTTAAGAACAAAAAAATCAGCAATATCAATAATAGAAAATCATTCAGAAGATATTCGACTTTCAACATTAAAACAATACTTGGAAGCAGTAGGAAAAAAACTCAGTCTCAGAATATCATAAAATCTAAAGTGAGGGGCTAACGTTTAAGGGATTCATGCCGAAGCACAAACTCAAAAAAAATAGTTTCGATCGACATGCCTGCCAAGGCATAATCCCATGGTAGACTGAAGCCTCCTAAAGTGGCTAAGCCCGTTGCACATTTTTAATGAATAGTATGATTGATTTAGCTAATGTTTAAGAAATTAAGCGCATGATAAACAAAAAATATTTTTTGAATTCAATTATTGAAATGACTGTAAAGCTTCCTCTGGTACTTATCATTGCAATCTGTTTATCTTCTATTATAATTGCTCAAGAATATTTTAAATTAGCTAAAGATGACACGAATTATGAAACTCTTAACTTCGGATACGGCTACGACAGTTTACTAACTCAGCTAGATAAGTGGCGGCAAAGTCCTTATGTAACAGTCGATTCTATTGGCACAAGTGTGTTAGGACGCGCTATTTGGATGTTAACAATAAGAGGAATGCAAAGTCACTTCCTGCCGGTTTATCGCATTACAATTCATGCAAGAACTCATCCTAGTGAAGTTCGGTCGGAAATGCTTACGCATTGTATGATTGAATATTTAATTGAAGACAGTCCGCTTGGTGAATTATTACGCGATAGATTTGTCTTTCATATTGTGCCGATGTATAATCCCGACGGTGTCGAACTTCAACGTGGCAGAGAAAATGCAAATTGGGTTGATTTAGAACGCAACTGGTTTACTTATCCTCACGAACCGGAAGTGGAAGCGTTAAAAAATAAATATCTTGAATTTATGGAATCATTTCTGCCGATAAGTATTGCACTTAATATGCATGGCGATGGAGGCGCTTCCAAAGATTATTTTGTTTTTCACAATGAAAACGGCACATCAGCGCAATTTGTTGTAGATCAGAAAAAGTTTATAACAGCCGTACGCAATCACTATGTTAACGGAATTCATGATTGGAATTATATGGTTTCCTGGACCGAAGGCAATCCTCTTGTTTATCCTGAAAGCTGGTTCTGGGAAAATTATGGTGAATCTGTGATGGCGTTAACTCATGAAAAATGTCCAACACAAAATGATACTCAATATGATTCATCCGCATTTGCCTTACTCAGTGGAATGATAGATTATTTAGAAATCACTTCTGATGTTGAAGACAATTCTTTAAAACTTGAAATGTTTTCGCTTCATCAAAACTATCCTAACCCATTCAATTCTTCAACACGAATAGAATTTTCAATATACAAAAGCGATTTTGTGAGATTAGAAGCATTCGATGCCCTCGGGATAAAAGTTAAAGAATTAGTTAATCAAGAATTATCAGGGGGTATATACTCAATCATTTTCAACGCAGAAAATTTACCGAGCGGAATATATTTTTATCGGCTAATTGTAGATAACTTCACTCAAATAAGAAAAGCCATATTATTGAAATAATTTCCTAAATTTGAGCCGGTTTAATCTATTGTTTAAATCGAATGAAAAGTATTTATCTCACAAGGGGGAAGGTGCAACACGATAGCATAGTTGTGTTCTGCTTGTTAACAGTACATTAATCAATTTATCTAACAACTCAGAAAGGAGCTCGTGTATGAAAAAGTACTTTGCAGAATTCATCGGAACCTTTTGGCTGGTGTTAGGAGGCTGCGGAAGTGCGGTTATAGCCGCCGCTTTTCCTGAACTAGGTATCGGTCTATTAGGTGTTGCATTGGCTTTTGGTTTAACAGTACTAACCATGGCTTATGCAATAGGTCATATCTCCGGTTGTCATTTAAACCCTGCTGTCTCCATCGGGTTATGGGCAGGTGGTCGCTTCCCGGCAAGAGAATTGCTGCCATATATAATCGCCCAGGTTATAGGTGCAGTTGTTGCAGGAGGGGTGCTTTACATTATTGCAAGCGGTAAAGCAGGTTTTGATGTTTCAAGCGGATTTGCTTCCAACGGTTACGGTGATCATTCACCAGGCGGATATTCTTTATTATCCGCATTCGTAGTAGAAATTGTTTTAACATTAGTTTTTTTATTTATAATTATGGGTTCGACCGATAAGCGTGCACCACAAGGTTTTGCTCCATTAGCTATCGGTTTGGGACTTACATTAATTCATTTAATCAGCATTCCTGTAACCAATACCTCAGTTAATCCGGCGCGAAGTACAGGTGTTGCATTATTTGCAGGAGGATGGGCGATAGCACAATTATGGCTTTTCTGGTTGGCACCGATTGTCGGCGGAATATTAGGCGGCTTTATTTATCGAAATTTAAGTAAAAATAAAGAGGAATAAATTTACCAAACATTTAAGGGCTTCATGCCGAAGCCCAAACTAAAAAACAGCTTTGATAGACAAGCCTGCCGGGGCATAATCCCGTGGTAATCTAGAGCCTACTAAATTATGCTAATCCTATCCTGCAAATTTCTTCGAGGAGCGGGCATAAAGCGGACTTGCTCGAGCACCTGCCACCGCAGCTCATCGTCATTTATTGCATCCTGTGGTTTTTGGAACGATCCTTCGGAATTGAATTACTCGATTAGCTTTTAAACACGGTTCAGTTGCCTCATAATAAAACCTAACTAATATATGTTTAGATTTCTCAGTGGATCTCCGTGTCTTCTTTGCGGATCTCCGTGTAACAAAAAAAGTTACACAGAGGCATACTGAGAAGACAATAAGAACCGCAGAGTTTTAAGAGATATTTCCTTCGAATAGTATTAATTAAGAATCTGATGAGAGGAGAGATATGAGAAAACTCAAATTACAAGTGCAGATTTCAATTGATGGTTTCGTTTCAACAAGACTGAACGATGACCAGACATCAGTAATCTGGGCGTGGGAAGAAATCCGCCCGCATGTTCTGGGATTGCTCGATTCTTCCGATACAATTCTTACCTGCCTGCCGGCAGGCAGGTTGGCAGAAAATTAGCTGTCGACTATATTCCTTACTGGGAGGATGTAAATACCAAACCTGATGATCCAATGCACGAAGTTGCTCAAAGAATTGTTCGTGCAAAAAAAAGTTGTCTTCACAAAAACGCTTGATAAATCCTTTTGGAATAATACTGAATTAGCTAAAGGAAATTTAACTGACGAAGTCATTAAACTAAAAAACCAAAGCGGCAAAGATATTATTGTTTATGGTGGGAGTTCATTCGTCTCATCATTAATTAAAGAAGGACTTATAGATGAATATCATCTGTTTGTTAATCCTGTTGCACTTGGTCGTGGTGGAGCTATTTTCGACATGCCCACTAGCAAGGCAGGTCAACTAAAAAATATCCGGCAACTAAAACTAGAAAAATCAATTGTCTATCCTTGCGGAATAGTTCTGCTTCATTACAACACAACTGTAAATTTAAAGTGATAAACAACAATAGCAAATAATTTAGCTTTTAATATCTTGACGTTTCAAAATGTAGTTGCTAATATTTTGGTTAAATAATCTGAATGCTAAATTTTTAGAGACGAATCTCGAATGGAAATACAAGAAGAAGGTCAAGAAATCACATATCAAAAAAATCCCCTTTGGCATGGATTAAAAGATGCAATCCGCGGAAGCGAAGCTGATTACACGCAAATAGGTATTGGTAAAGCGGTTTTCCTGCTTGCAGTACCGATGATTCTGGAATTGATAATGGAATCAACGTTTGCTGTTGTCGATATATTCTTTGTTGGTAAACTCGGTCCTTCGGCTGTTGCCGCTGTTGGATTAACGGAAACATATTTATTTCTCCTGTACTCTATAGGTATGGGCTTATCAATGGCTGTAACCGCAATTGTTGCCAGACGAATTGGAGAAAAAGAAAAAGATAAAGCAGGTATTTCCGCAGTTCAGGCAATAATTATAGCTATATTGGTTTCTCTTCCATTTGCTCTTGTAGGAATTTTATTTGCAAAAGATCTGCTTACTTTAATGGGTGCGGATGCATGGATTCTTGAACATGGTTACCGTTATACTCAATGGATGTTGGGCGGCAATGCAGTCATTATGCTTCTGTTCATTATCAATGCAATTTTCAGAGGTGCAGGCGATGCTGCTATTGCAATGCGTGTTCTTTGGATTGCAAATGGGTTCAATATTCTCCTCGATCCACTCCTGATTTTTGGCTATGGACCTTTTCCTGAATTAGGTATTGAAGGTGCTGCTGTTGCAACTAATATTGGCAGAGGTATTGGTGTTCTTACACAATTGTGGCTGTTATTCAGAGGCGGAAAGCATATTAAAGTGCTTCGTTCATACCTTCATATCAACTGGAAGATTATTACAAGAATACTCCGGACATCTTTGGGTGGAATTGGGCAAATGATTGTTGCAATGACTTCGTGGATTTTTGTTATGCGGGTTATTGCTGAGTTTGGAAGCCAGGCAGTTGCAGGTGCAACTATCGCATTACGCATTATGATGTTTACTATGATGCCTGCATGGGGAATGTCAAACGCAGTTGCAACACTTGTCGGGCAAAATCTCGGGGCGCAGAAACCCGACCGTGCCGAACGCTCCGTTTGGATTACAGGTTTCTGGAATATGTTGTTTTTGATTGGAGTAGCCATTGTTTACTTCCTTAACAGTGAACGATTGGTTGGAATTTTTACAGAGGATGCAAGAGTTATTTCAATTGGCGGCGAATGGCTGAGGATTGTTTCGTATTCATATTTTGTTTATGCCTGGTGGATGGTAGCCACTCAAGCGTTTAATGGAGCAGGTGATACAATGACACCAACAAAAATTAATCTGGTATTTTTCTGGCTCATCCAGATTCCTTTGATTTACTCGTTGGGAAAGCTCATGGAGCTGGAACATTCGGGAGTTTTCTGGGCAATCTTTATTTCTGAAACTTCTGTAGGTCTGTTCACTCTTTGGTTATTCAAGAAAGGCAAATGGAAAAGTGTTCAGATTTAATGTTTGAAATTAATGACAATAATTATTGAGGCGTATCTAAGAAGGGCTTATTATGAAATTTTGTGTTCGAATATTCTTAATAATCGAAACATTTCATTAATGAAAATACCTTTTTAGAGAAGACTCATTATTTAATTATATTTGAAAGGATTTTAGTATGCATAAAATTACTCCTCATTTATGGTATGATAAAGAAGCCAGAGAATCCGCAGAGTTCTACGTTTCTCTGTTTCCCAATTCAAAAATCACAAACGTAACGACGATTCACGATACTCCATCAGGAGATTGTGATGTTGTTTCTTTTGAACTTGCAGGACAGAACTTTATGGCAATCAGTGCTGGTCCGCTATTTAAATTCAATCCTTCTATTTCATTCTTCTTAAACTTCGATCCATCCCGTCAGATTGATGCGAGAAAAAATCTCAATGCTGCATGGGAAAAGTTATCGCAGGGCGGGACTGTTCTTATGCCTCTCGACAAATATCCTTTCAGTGAACATTATGGATGGATACAGGATAAATATGGACTTTCGTGGCAGCTCATTTTGTCAAATCCTGAAGGTGAAGAGAGACCATTTATTGTTCCTTCACTTTTGTTCGTTGGAACAGTCTGCGGTAAAGCCGAAGAAGCAAGTGACTTTTATATTTCTGTATTTAAGAATTCAAAAAGAGGATTTATTGAGCGTTACCCCAAGGGAATGGAACCGGATAAAGAAGGGACGATCATGTTTACTGACTTTATGATTAATAACCAGTGGTTTGCAGCTATGGACAGCGCACATGAACATAATTTTAAATTCAATGAAGCTATTTCTCTTTTGATTCCTTGCGATACACAGGAAGAAATTAATTACTACTGGGGCAAACTCTCTGCCGATCCAAAAGCGGAACAATGCGGCTGGTGTAAGGACAAGTATGGTGTATCCTGGCAGGTTTTGCCCACCGCAATTGGTGAAATGATGAAGAACGGAACACGTGAACAAATTGACCGGCTAACGCGAGCATTCTTACCGATGAAGAAGTATGATATTGCTGTTTTGGAGAAAGTATATAAAGGTAATTAACAACCTGCCTGCGGTAGGCGAGTTAAAAATTAACAATGAAAATTATTTAACTGTTAAATTGCTTAATTGGTAAATTGTCAAACGCAATTTAGCAATTATACAATATAGCAATTGAAAGGAGCTAAAGATGAGAAAATTAGTAGTTAATACCTTCATGACACTTGATGGGGTAATGCAGGCACCCGGTGGACCGGAAGAAGATCCAACAGGTAATTTTAAATATGGCGGATGGTCTTTCCACTATTGGGATGAAATGATGGGGAAAACTATGGATGAGTTCATGTCAAAACCATTTGAACTTTTACTTGGCAGAAGAACTTATGAAATCTTTGCTGCTCATTGGCCTTATATCAAAGACGATACTGTTGCTGATAAATTCAATGCGACAAAAAAATATGTTGTATCGAGAACCGTTAATAAACTTAATTGGAGCAATTCTTTTTTGATAAAGAGCAGTGTCGTTCAAGAAATACACAAGCTCAAAGAACCGAATGAACCAGAGCTTCAGGTACATGGTAGCAGCAATCTTATTAAAACTCTTGTAAACAACAGCCTGGTTGATTTGTTCAACGTATGGATTTTTCCTGTTACCGTTGGAAAAGGAAAACAATTATTTGGAGAAGGAACAAACGCATCTAATCTCAAGCTTATTGATTGTAAACATTCCAGCACCGGAGTAATCATAGCAACTTATAAACCGGCTGGAGAGCTTAAGACAGGATCGTTCGCCCTGGACATTGCAACGGAAGAGGAACTTGAAAGACGCAAAAAGCTTGCTTCTAAATCGTAATGATCAACTCATAATTTTAAAACTGTAGAGCAAAACTCTGTTTCGCTAAATGTTTTTATCCTAAAATGCAGCATTTTATTAGCGATTCAACTAATGGCTCTTCAATTAATCAAAGTGTATGATATTCATGAGGCGTATCTATAAAGGTCTTATTTGGAAATTTAGTATTTGAATATTCTTAATAATCGAAACATTTCATTAATGAAAATACCTTTTTAGAGAAGACTCATTCATGATTAATAAAAAATTGCCAAACATTTTATCCTATTGGTTTCTTGTATGTATGTTTGTAAAACATTATGTTTTACAAGCATATCATTGAGATGGATGAAATTCCTAAATAGAATAGAAGAACTTAAAAGAATAACTAATTCTTTGACTAAACCCGCCGGCTAAGTTATCATTTACGGAAGAAGAAGAATTGGAAAATCTACGCTTTTACAACAGGTAGTAAAAAATGATGATATATATTACCAGGCTGATCTTCAGGAAGATTCATTATAAAGAAACCAGTTTGTAAAAGAAATTGGTACTAAAATCACCGGTTTTGACTCGGTTATATATCCCGATTGGGCATCGATTTTCTTTCAGCTAAAACAAAGAAATTTTAAGGGGACTTTATGTATAGACGAGTTTCCATATCTTGTTAAACAAGCTCCTGAACTGCCAAGCATTTTACAAAAACAAATTGATAAGAAAGAGCTTGCTTATAATATAATATTGTGCGGCAGCTCTCAGCAAATGATGAGAGGAATGGTTTTAGATTCTTCATCGCCTCTATACGGCAGGGCAAAAGAGATATTAAAGTTAACTCCAATGGAAATATATTGGTTAAAGGAGTTGTTAAATATTGATGCTGTAAGAGCGGTTGAAGAATATTCTGTTTGGGGAGGGATTCCAAGGTATTGGGAGCTACGAGCAGCATATAACAGCTTTGAAGAAGCAATAAAGAATCTGGTGCTGAATCCATTAGGTATATTACACGAAGAACCAATACGATTATTTTTAGATGAAATGAGAACGGCGGTGCAGCCATTAGGTATTTTAACCACTATTGCAGATGGAAGCAACCGGGCATCGGAAATATCAGGAAGATTAGAAAAACCGCTAACCCAGTTGATGCGTCCTCTACAGCAATTGATTGAACTAAATTTTATAAGAAGAGAAATTCCTTACGGAGAAAATGAAAAATCAACAAAAAAAAGCCTATACAAAATAGATGATCCTTTTATGAATTTTTATTTTAAATATATTTCACTTAATAGATTATTATTAGGAATGCGGCGCTTTAACCTTGTAGAACAAAAATTAAAAAAAACTTTTCCTGTTTACGTCACACTTTTTTATGAACATCTATGCAGACTATCTTTATCTAAAATGAATATTAAAGGATTTGAAATAAGTGAAGCTAAAAGATGGTGGGGTAATAATATAATTAGGAAAATAATGGAAATGGATATAGTTGCTGAGACCAATGATAAAAAGTATATAATTGCTGGTGAGGTGAAATGGGCTGATAAATTGAATGAAGAAGCAGAACTGAATAATTTAATTCAAAAATCACAACTATTACCATTTCTAAAAGACATAGAGGTAATTCCTTGTCTTTTTACTAATAGAAAAACCGGAACAAATTACAAAAAATGTTACGTTTTTGATGCCGACGATGTGATTGATTGAAATAAAAACCAAGCTAATAATGGTCAACCTTAATTTAAGTGTATGAATGAACAAAAAACTATTAAGTACATTACATTACTTCGCGGGGTTACACCTATAAATCCGAATATGCAAAATGATTAGCTGCTCGGTGTTTTTGAAGAGCTTAGTTTTAAGAATGTTCATTCAATGATATCCAACGGAAATGTTCTCTTCGAGTCAGCATCCCAAATATAAAATCGCTTGAAACTAAAATTGAAAAAGCTTTTTCCTTAAAACCTCGGCTTTACTAGCCTATCTTCACTAAAATATATTTTCGATGAGTTGACATATTGGGGGATACCTCCGTGTTTCCCGAAAAGATTCCGATGGAAAAACTAAGCTGTAATCAACCTTAGCAGATTTTAATTATCAAAAATTAAATGCGGGAAAAATCTATATCTTTAATGAGAATTTTATTAGATTTAACCATGAATTTCCATAATTAATTCATGGATAATAAAAAAGGTGAAAGGATTGTAGATTTAATCTTTCGGGACCATAGATTAAATCTACAATCCTTTCACCTTTATAATTAATTCATGGATAATAAAAAAGGTGAAAGGATTGTAGATTTAATCTATGGTCCCGAAAGTCTGTTAAAGGGGAAAACATACGCTCATCTAAAGAGAGAGAGCAGCGAGCTTTTATTAACTCCGCTTAAAATAATATCGTTGCTTATAGCTATTTCCGGATTATTCGCAATGATATTCGAAGTTAGATACTTCTCCGAATATTCCGTCCATGTATACTTAACCAGATTAACAGCCACTCTTATAGCATTTCTAATCCTAGTTTCGATGTATACGCGCTTTGGTATTAAGCAGCCTGTTTTTCTTGTGCATATACTTTTGTTGGTCATTATAATTTCTTCCGGCTACATGATTTATCTCCTGCCTTCAACTTTGATTGTGAATGCACAAATTGTCGGGCTGATGATTTTTACTTCGGCTCTTTTCCTTAGCTGGGAAGTGAAGAATCAGATAATAGTTGCAATCTATTACAATGTAGTATTTGCTTCGGCAATAATATTAAATGACAAAAGCATTTACTTTCTTCCGAACATGTATGAGTCGGTTATTTTCGTTTTATTCTTAAGCGTAATTTCTGTTTTTGGAAGTGCAGTAAATTTTAAATTAAGAAGGCAGCTTGCGGAGAAATCGCAGGCTATAGAAAATTCTGAAAAGAAATACCGCTCAATTTTCGATAACTCCGCCGAAGGGATATTTCAATCCGATATTAAAGGAAGATTTATCACGGTGAATCCTGCGCTAGTAAGAATATTAGGATATAAAAACGAGAAGGAACTGCTGGGTATGAACATTGAAACGGAAGTATATAAAAATCACGAAGACAGAAAACAGCTCATACAGATTCTTAGTAAAAACGGATATGTTGAGAATATTCATTTAGTATTAAAAAAGAAAAATGGAGAAGATGTAATAGTAAGATTGAATGAGAAATTATTATATGACGAAGATAAAAACCGGGCTTATTTCGAAGGAAACCTTCAGGACATAACCGGACAGGTTAAAGCTGATGAAGAGAGAAAAAAAGCAGAAATAGCTTTACGTGAAGAGAAGCTTAAATCGGAGATGCTGGCAAATGAGGCAATTCAATCCAATCTGATTAAGAGCCAATTTCTGGCAAACATGAGCCACGAAATACGCACACCGATGAATGGAATAATAGGCTTCTTAACATTAATTCAAAAAGGGGCGTATACAAGCACTGAGGAGATGAAGCAGTTTGCGCTTAGTGCAAAAAAATCGGCAGAGGCACTTCTCGATATAATTAATCACATACTCGATCTCTCAAAAATCGAATCTGGAAAAATGGAACTTGATGAAACTCTTTTCAATTTGGCAGAGGTATTAGATGAATCGGTTGCAATTTTATCTGCGAAAGCAAAAGAAAAAGGATTAAAGATTATAAAGCGAATCGCAAAAGAATCGACAGTACACTTAATAGGGGATGCTCTCCGCATACGGCAAATCTTTGTAAACTTAATTAACAATGCTATAAAGTTTACTGATATGGGTGAGATTCAGATTAGTGTCGGTACACAGAACAGCGATTCAGATAGGGTGATTGTAACTGCATCGGTTCAGGATTCGGGCATCGGTATTCCCGAAGAAAAAATTAATTCCCTCTTTCAACCCTTCATGCAGGTCGACGGATCGCATACACGAAAGTACGGCGGTTCCGGACTCGGATTGGCGATATGCAAACAATTTATTAATATGATGGGGGGCGACATTCAAGTTGATAGTAAATCCGGCGTCGGATCAATATTTACATTCACACTAAAATTGAAAACACAAGGAGAATCAGCCCGATTAAGAGCAGGAACTCTTAGGTTGAGCAGAGTTTATGATCTGGAGCCTCAAGAGACAAAAGAAATGTTCGATACTTCGCCAATAATGAAAGTGAAGAGAAAAAAGGTTAGAATACTGCTTGCAGAAGATAATGCCATAAACCAAAAAGTAGCTCTAAGAATTTTAGCTGATGCGGGTTTTTCTGCAGCAGCCGTTTCGAACGGTAAAGAAGCATTAACGTCTATTTCTGAAAATAATTTTGATTTAATTTTAATGGACGTTCAGATGCCGGAGATGGACGGTTTTGATGCCACTAAGGCAATTAGATTATTAGATAACGATAAAAATTCAATTCCGATTATTGCGATAACGGCACATGCACTTTCCGGAGATAGAGAACGCTGCTTGGATGCGGGCATGAATGATTATATCTCAAAACCAATTGCTGCAGAACAAATGATTCAAACAATTGATCGCTGGTTAGGAATTGAAAGCGAAGGGACATTCATTACTTCAGAATATCAGCCGGATAACACAAAGGTTTTTGATTTTACTCAGCTCGAAAAAATGAGCATGGGTAATAAGGAATTTCAAAAGGAGCTTGTCCAAACCTATCTTGAAGATATTTTGAACAGATGTAAAAAATTAGAAAACTACGTATTGGCAAAAGATATCCATCATGTGATAAATGAGGCACACACAATTAAGGGGGCGAGCTTATCTATAGGAGCCGTAAAGATTGGTGAGGAAGCATTAAAGATTGAATCTGCGGTAAGACAAAACAACCTATCACAAACTTCACAAATGATTAAGAAGCTTGAGTCTGCTTTAGAAGAAACTAGGATGATTTTATCTGATATTGTTGATTAATCTAATTGAAATTAATTTAAGACTTTCCTTATTAAGCGACTAAGTTTCACAAATATTCACGAATAAAGAATTGCGGAACTTCGTTAGTTGAAATTCTTTACTTTAGAAATGCTTCGTCGCTTTATTTAACTGACTAATAATTCCATTTTGCACAAGGGTAC
>CAZTDB010000009.1:0-15307 GCA_964612385.1 uncultured Ignavibacteriaceae bacterium | reverse complement strand
GTTTTAAATTTTCTTCTTCAACAAGATATTTACAGCAGAGACCATCGCAGTCTTCTTCAATTACGGTTCCGGTTACGAGTAATGTAATTTCATTCGGCAATCCCACTTCTTTTAAAATTTTACCTGCAGTAACTGCCGCTGCGGGACCTCCCTTTTGATCTGTACTGCCTCTGCCGTGGACAAATCCGTTTTTTATTTCACCGCCCAAAGGATCAAAATCCCAGTTATCAAGATTTCCTAAATCAACCACGTCGATGTGTCCGTCTATTGCAAGAATTTTTTTTCCGTTTCCGATTCTGCCGATAACGTTGCCGAATTTATCATTTCGAACTTCATCGAATCCGGCTTCTTCCATTTGTCTTTTCAGTTCATTCGCTGCTCCCTCTTCTTTTGTGCTTAGCGATTTGTGTTTAATCATGCGAGATAAATTTTCAGCAGTGTAAGATTCATATTTTTTTGCAAGCTCATTTATCCTATTGAAAACATCCATAATAAATCCTTATTTGTTTAATTGTTTGAATTTCCTAAAGAGTTTTTCCCCATGAGAATAGATTGCTTTGTAAAGATCAGCTTCGTTTATAGTTATTAGCTGTTTATCCCTCATCAAGAAGAAACCGTCTTGAACAACTGAATGCACGGGTCGTTCAAGGATTCCGTAAATGTAATGCCCCCAAAAATTATTTTCGTTGATCGGTGTTGGTGGAATATAGTCCCATATCAGAAAATCAGCACGATCGTTTTTATTCAATGAGGGATAATCGGGAAAATAATTTTTCACAAAGCCAATTTGATTAAAGTAAATTTTTATAATCCGGTTGAATGCTTCCTCGAATGAAAACCCGGCGTTCCGCATCAAAAGGAAAATAAGCTTTAACGATTTTCCGGGATTTGCATGCATGCCATCCGTTCCGCATAAAACCGGCAGCGAATCCGGAATGAGTTCGAAATTAATTAAGCCGACATTGTTATTTAAATTCGATTCGGGGTTAACTGCGACTGCGCTTCGATACTTTGCGATTTGTCGGTATTCATTTACGGTTAAATGAATACTGTGGGCTAATATGCTTTTATCGTTAAGCAATTTATTTTCTATTAGCCGCTGAAGGGGTAGTCGTCCGAATTTTTGTTTGCTTATTACTTTATCGGAAGCATCTTCACATAGATGAACATGAATTCCAAAATCATGCTCATTAATAAATTTTGAAACTGCACTAAGTGTTTGATCATTTACAGTAAAAGAAGCGTGCAGCCCGAACATACCTTTGATGCCATCATTTACATCATTTTTTAAGAAGCGGATATTTTCATCAAGACTTTTTTGTGAGAGCAGCTTACCGTTTCGATTAGTAGTTTCAAAACAAAGCACGCCTCGCAGTTTGTGATTCTTTAATACATCGGCAATAATTTTTAAGCTTCGGTTCGAACTGTCGGGTGATGAATGATGATCGAAAATATAAGTTACACCGTTTCGAATTGATTCTGCTGCAGCCATCTGTGCAGATGCTTTAATCATCGAAAGATTCAGCGATCGATCTAATTTCCACCATAAATTTTTTAGAATATTAGGAAATGAGCTTGTGTCCCCTTTTATCTGCAATCCTTTTGCGAGCCTTGAATAAAAATGCTCATGAAAGTTAACTAAGGGAATAGTAACGACCCTGCCGCCGGCGTCATAAGAATCATTTAGCCTGGCTTTATTAGAATTTAAGTAAGCGCGAAAATCTCCCGGGATAATCTCGTTAATTCTGCCGCCTGAAATAACTAAATCTCCGAATACCGGTTTTATGCTTTCACCGGTAATTTGACAAATCCATGCGTTTTTAATTTTTATCATATTAACCATTTATTCTTAACGCGGCTTAACCGCAAACCAAAGATTATTAAAATAATTGATAATCAAATATTTTTTAACACACCCCTCCGTCTTGGCTCAGCCAAGCCGGGACAGGTCGCCCCTCTTTCGAAAAACCCTTTCCAAAGTCCAAAGGATCCTTGGAGAACCTTCGTTTGGACGAGAGGGGACAACTCCTGCTTTTTTCTGTACGATACAAAATTATTATACTTTAAAAATAATAAGAGCATGGGGTTTTGATCCCTTCTTGTCCAATGGATCATTCTGACCTGCCCGTCCGAAACGAAGTGAAGGCGGGAGAAAGGATGTTTTTATATTTTTATTCACTACTAACCGACAAAAAATAGAAAGAAATAAAAGCAAGCTGCATTAACATCAAAAGAAAACTAATGAAAAAACCTTATTGACCTTAGTAACACAGCCAACACCCCGATTTTTAACCTTATCCGAAGGATCTAGGGATTAGCTTATTACAAATCAATAAGCTAATCCCTAGATCCTTCGGATAAGGTTAGGGTATATGGGTAATTGTGTGTTACTAAGGTTCACATTCAGCCACCCTAACAGGTATATTTTTAATAATGGAATATTTTGTTCACTTAATTTCTGTTTCCTAAACTTTTTTGCTAATACTAAATTTTAGTCGGTTGATAGTGATTTTTATTGTAAAGTATCATTCATGTCATAATATCAATTTTGACCAAAAAAATATTACAGAAAATACTATTCAAAAATTAATTTTTATATTTTCGGCTTTGTCCCGTTAAGGCTGCAGAGGAACTTTTTTATACTTTAATCCCAACCTTCTCATTAAAATTATTGATTAACTCATCCCAAAGAGGAACTACTGAAAATCTTTCTTCCCAATAATTTTCATCATACCATTGTGCATTCAGCTCTTCAACATCTTTACCCTGCTGTTCAATCCATGTAAAATATTTTAAGTTGTGGATAGTTTTTTTATCGTAGTAAGTCAGCTCTTTAAAGTAATCGATGCTTTGCTTTTTAAGAACGGAATTAAAATCAATCGCTGAATGAGTTTGGTTATAGCTGCCAAATCTCTCATTCATCTCTTTTAATCTTGATAGATACATTTCAGCAGAATCGGTAAAGATGGTGAAGATTATATCGTTTTCATTCATCTCAAAATATTTTGCCATCTTTATTGAACTAATAAGATTGCTTATTGACGAGATACCAAGATAAAGCAGCTTGTTGATAACTTCATCGGAAACGCCAAGCTGCGAAAGGAATGCTGCTCCTTCAGGTTCATTGAAAAATCTTAAAATTCTTAACGGTTCTTCATCGTCAATTGCGCAAACTGCATCGGTGTTTTTAACATTATGAATCCAGGGAATATGTTTATCGCCTATTCCTTCTATTCTATGTCCGCCAAAACCATTCATTAACAAAGTAGGACACTGCAAGGCTTCCGATGCAAGCACTTTTAATTGAGGAAAAACTTTTTTGAGATAATCCCCTGCTGCTATTGTTCCTGCCGAACCGGTTGCACTAACGAAGCCAGCCGCTTTCTGATTTTTTTCTTTTAAGTTATTAAACAACTGTTCGATTGTGAAGCCAGTTATTTCGTAATGCCATATTGCATTGCCGAACTGATCAAATTGATTAAAGATAAGATACTCGTCGCTCTCAGCTTCAAGCTCGTGGCATTTATCGTATATCTCTTTCACGTTGCTCTCACATCCATAAGTAGCATGAACCTCCGCACCAATTTCTCTGAGCCAATCGAATCGTTCCCTGCTCATCTCTTCGGGGAGAATAGCAACGGCATGTACACCCAGCAAAGCCGAATTGAAAGCACCTCCGCGGCAGTAGTTTCCTGTTGAAGGCCAAACGGCTTTATGATATTCGGGATCGAACCTGCCTGTAACCAAATAAGGCGCGAGGCAGCCGTACGTTGCACCAACTTTATGCGCGCCGGTAGGAAAAAATTTACCGACAAGACCAACAATTCTTGCTTTTACTCCTGTTATTTCTTTGGGAATCTCTAAATAATTTATTCCATCAATTTCACCTGTTGAAGGATCATTCGCCCAATTGATACGAAAGAGATTCAACGGATTGAGACTCTGCAAATCAATCTGTTTTAACTGCGATTTGATTTTATCCGGAATTTCGGAGGGATGCTTTAACTGCTTGAATGTTGGCAGAATGATATTTTTTTCTTCACACCTCTTGATGGTTTTCTCTAAATAATTTTGATTTTTTATATCCCAGTTCCATTTGTGCATAAACTCTCCAGAAATTTCCAAATTATTACCCCATCGAAGGGGGGGATTGAATGATCGTTTACCCACCCTTGCAGGATAGCCGTAAGAGTGGAAATGAATGATTGAGTATTACTTACTAAAAATCGGTAAACTTTATTGCAAAAGTAATAATATTTGAAGAAAAAACATTTTTGGGGTTGGAGGTTGGGGATTGGTTAATTATAGGTAGTAATTTTGTTAGTAGTGGAGGTCGTTAGTGAGTTTTAATTTTTTTGTAAAGTTTTTAAGAACAATTGAAATAAAATTTGATACTTCTTGCCTTAATGAATGATCTCATCACGGGTATTACTTAGATTCTTAACATTCTTCGCTCGATGGTTGGAACATACATGTCCAAAATAAAAGTTTTATATGTCGTTCGTACTTGTCTGCCTCCAGGCAGGCGGAACTTTGAATTCTTGTGGTGATCAAATAATTCTAAAATATTTAGTCCCTAAATGGACTTTTATTATCTTTTAAGAAAAATAAACGTGTTTTTGTTCCGGTAGGGTTAAAATATTTATAGACAAGAAACGAAAAATTTGATTACGTTTTAACTGTTGGTTTTTGATAGGATTAGAAATTTAAATTTTAGGATTCAGTAGTCAGTATTTTAGAAATAAATTCTTAAATAACAACCGGATTGAAGACCACCAATTCGGCTCAAGTAATAGTTATATTGCTAAAGAAAGATAGTAAATTAGAGAAGTGTTTTATAGTTTCGAGCACCGTGTAGAATTCTATGAACAAAAATTATTCTTTCTTCTATTGTATAAAAAATAAGATAATTTTGAACTATCAAATATCTGTATCCAAGATTTCTTATTTCTTCTTCTCTTGGAATTCTGCCTAGTTTGGGATTTTCAGATAATAGGTCTAAGTTCTTTTCAATTTTGTTCGCAATTGCATCTGCTGCAGTAGGATTATCTACTGCAATGAATGATATAATTTCTGTAAAATCTTCTTCAGCAATACTAAGAAGACGAACTTGATATTTATCTGCTGGCATTAATTGTTGCTCTAATATTTGCCATTACTTGCTTTAATGTTTTTCCTTTATCGCCTTCAGATTTTTGTTTTTGTGCAACAGACAATTTGCTAAGTAAATCGAGCTTTAATTGAAGTTTTGAATAATGAGCCATAGACATAACTACTAAATCACCTTCTCCGTTTTTTGTAATAAATATTGGTTCATTAGAGTTATTTGCCAGCTCAGATATTTCATTTGATTTATTTCTTAAATCAGAAATAGGTTTTATAATTGGCATCTTGTTACCTTTTGCTTTATGTCAAAATTATATCATTATTTTGATAGATGCAATATATAAAATTAAAACGCAATATAACAAGCAACTCAACACGACCGCGTGCCTCCATTTGGCATTTTTCATTTTCCAGGTTGAGTGCACTTAATAAGTTTGTTGTTCAAGTTTATTACTACTATGAAAAATAATTTCAAATCATTGGCATTGTACTTCTATTTTGCCCGTCAGTTATGGGCGGCGGGTTAGTTGCTACGCCTACTTGCTACGAAAAAAGAGAAAAATTACTGACCTGTTGTTTTTGTTCTTTGAAAAATTTTATTACTTGCAGCAAAACAGTAAAAAACAGACATACGTTTCTATAAGTTAAGGCGTAGTTATCGTTATACCACTATATTAAAATTTAAAATGTAATAAATGTTATAAAGGAAATGAAATTGACTTAATCCCGATGCTTTTTAATTTTTGATTGTGTCAAATAGGCACACAAAAAGGAAACTCGATAAATGAAGTTCTATGCTTGGGATGAGGATAAAAATAATCTCTTAAAAGAAACAAGAAATATATCTTTTGAAGAAGTTGTATTATCACTCTCAACTAACAAATTATTAGAAGTAGTTGAACATCCAAATAAACAGAAATACCCGAATCAAAGGATATTTATCGTTGAAGTCAGAAATTATGCATACATTGTACCATCTGTTGAGGATGAAGAAAAATATTTTTTAATAACAATATATCCAAGCAGAGAAGCGACAAAACAATATTTAAATAAAGAAATAGAAGAATAGAGATGAAGTATTTAGATAAAGAAGAAAAGGAATTAGTAGAGTCTTATGAAAAAGGTGAATGGAAGCCGATTAAGAAGGAAGACCAAAAAGTTTATGTTAAAGCTGCAAAGGAAAGTATATCTAAAAGTAAGAGAATAAATATTCGCTTAACTTCAAAAGATTATCACGATATACAAGTAAAAGCGATGGAAGAAGGAATTCCTTATCAAACATTAATTTCCAGCATAATTCACAAATACAATAAAGGGGAATTAAAACCTTCCCAAACTTAGAGAAGCGGTATAACAAGCAATTCAAGCCGACAGCTTTAAACTCCTCAGCTAATTTGCAATTTTCAAATTTTTGGCTTCGTGCAAGTATCTTGTTCAATGTAGTTGCCCTATAAAAATATTTTTAAAATCATCGGCTTTGTACTTCTACTCGGAAGTCTTATTCTGGGCTGCCCGTCTTGGCTCGGCTCATATAAGATTATTAAAAAATTTAATTGAAGTACCGATTATTAAATTTATATAAGCAATAAAAAAAGCCAAGCCGAGACAGGCGGGTTAAGCGCCGTTATGTGGCAAATAAGTAAGCATTATTCTATATTTAAGAAAACAAAAAAGAAATTATTATGAATAAGGTTGAAGTAAAGAATAAAATAGTTGATTCACTAAAAGGACAAAAAGAAATTGAAAGAATTATAATTTTTGGTTCTTTTAATAAAAGCGATTCTCCAAACGATATAGATATTGCAGTTGTTCAAAACAGTTCTGAAAATTATCTAACACTTGCATTAAAATATAGAAAGCTTATAAGAAATATTTCAAAGGAAATAGCTATCGATATATTCCCAATTTTAGATAAAAACAATAATAGTTTTTTTTCAAATGAAGTTGAATCCGGGGAAGTGATTTATGCAAGAGGAAACTAAAAGCTGGCTCACATATTCTGAAGAAAACCTCGAAGCAGCTAAAATTCTTCTTGAAAGTGAACTTTATAATCCTTGCCTTCACAATATTCAACAATCCATAGAGAAAGCATTAAAATCTTTATTTATTGAAAAAGTAATTCCATTTAAGAAAACTCATAACGTAATGGAATTGAAAACTATTTTAGAAAAGAATGGTATTTTATTAGAACTAACAGAAGATGAATGTGATTTCTTAGACAGTATTTATTTACCCACAAAATATCCAATGGTGAGTGCACTTCCATACTTTTACCCAGATAAAGAAATTTGTAATAATTCGATTGTCGTAGCTGAACGAGTAATAAAAGAAGTAAAAAATTTAATTAAGTAAAATGCCACATAACCAGCGGTTTAACCCGACAGCCCGTCTTGGCTCGGCTTGAATAATTATAAGAAATAATTTTATTTAATTGTGTTAATTTATATTTGCATATATCTGATAATGCCAAGCGGAGACAGGCGTTTTCGCATTTGGCATTTGTGCAATCGTAAAGGTAGTTACTCCGTGTCGGTTAACTTGTTCGGCTTTGTTTTGCTAAACAAAATTTTTTAAATCTTTAATGTTTGTGCTTTCTCCAAAGGAGTCCCTTCGGGATATTCGGTAGTCTTGTTCCCATTTTCGCTAAAGCTACGGTGGGTAAACTGGGCTGCCCGTCTTGGCTCGGCTCAAATAAGATTATTAAAAAAATTTAATTGAAGTTCCGATTATTAAATTTATATAAGCAATAAAAAAAGCCAAGCCGAGACGGGTGGGTTAAGCACAACGTTATACCGCTACCATAAAGAGAAGGGAGAACGAATATCCAAATAACAAAAAACAAATCGCAAACAATTCTCAATAAACAAATTTTAGAGTATGGCTTGAATATAATAACGTAAAGCGTTATTATAAGAAAGTATGATAAATAGTTTTTCAGATAAATCAACGGAAGATTTATTCAATAGAAAATTTGTAAGGTATTTACCACCAACAATTCAAAGATTAGCTTATAGAAAGCTATTACTTATTGATGGTGCAGAAAGACTTGATGATTTAAGAATGCCACCCGGTAATAGACTTGAAAAGCTATCGGGAGATTTTTCTGGGAAATATAGCCTAAGAATAAACAAACAATGGAGAATAATTTTTAGTTGGAAGGAAAATAGTGCTTATGAAGTTGAAATTATAGAATACCATAAAGGATAAAATATTATGAGTAAAAAAATAGAACCCATTCATCCGGGAGAAATATTGTTGGAAGAATTTCTAATTCCAATGGAAATCAGTCAATATCGATTAGCACAAGATATAAATGTTCCTGCGAGAAGAATAAACGAAATTGTTCTTGGCAAAAGAGCAATAACAGCGGATACAGCATTAAGATTATCGGAATATTTTGGTTTGTCAGAAAAGTTTTGGTTGAACTTACAGATGAGATATAATTTGGAGGTGGAAAAAGATAGATTGAAAGACAGACTGAAAAGAGAAGTAAAGAGATTAGAAAAAGTTAGTTAAGTAAGCGGTAGAACACGTTCTTCAACCCGGCTGCCCGTCTTGGCCCGGATCATATAAGATTATTAAAAAATTTAATTGAAGTTCCGATTATTAAATTTATATAAGCAATAAAAAAAGCCAAGCCGAGACAGGCGGCTTAGTTGCAAGTACGTTATACTGCTAGAGAAATGATTACTTTAATACTTGAATTTCTTTTTTGGCTTTTCTATTATTATTTATATAATATAAAGAAGGTTTGAAAATGGATTCAAAAAATATTATTCAAAATGCATTAAATCTAAGTCCTGCAGAGAGACTTTTTATAATTGATGCTATTTCTAAAAGTTTAAGTGAGCCTGATAAAGATATTGATGAATACTGGAAAGAAGAAGTTGAAAAACGATATGATGCTTTTATAAAAGGAAAAGTAAAAAGAATTCCTTACGAGGAAATTAGAAAATAATGATAGTTGAATTTCTTGAACCTGCACACATAGAGTATCAAGAAGCTATCGACTTTTACAATCTGCAAATTGAAGGATTGGGCGATAAATTTTAGTATTGAAGTAGATAGGACAATATCAATAATAAAAAAATATCCGGAGAGTTTTACCGAATATACTAGCCATACCAGAAAAGCTGTCGTAAGTAATTTCCCCTATAATATTATTTATTCTATTCATGAGGCGTATCTAAAAAGGTCTTAATTAGAAACTCCCTATTCGAATATTCTTAATAATCGGAACATTTCTTTAAGGAAAATACCTTTTTAGAGAAGACTCATTCATAAAAATTACATTGAAGTAATTGCGATTGCACATCAACATAGAAGACCAAATTACTGGTTAAACATATAATTGTAAAAAGTAGTATAACGTTTAACAGATTCATACCAAAGCCCATCTTCCCCCCATGAACCGGACTGCCCAACCTGGCTCGGCCTGCATAAGATCAGTAAAAAAAATCATAACTAATTAGCCGCTTGAAAAAATCCATACCGCATAAAAATTGATTTTTTCATGTAAAATCTCCTTTTACCTCAATCATTTACAATACTTTTACATTTCATAGTGAACTAAAAAAATTATTATAAATAACTTTGCTGCAGTTTAATGTTTTTGTAATATTAATTAACCAACCGTTCACGCGGCTTAAATTTGACTTCCAGCAAAAAACTAAATAAAGCAGTAATGACAATTCAACCTCCTGTCCACAAGTTTCACATTCCGGTAATGGGACTCGGTTTCTCGATCGATACTCCGATTAAGGTTGCTCACTATGGAATCGATTCGGTAATCTCAATTGTTGACGATGACCTGATTGAAAAGATGAGAAAGGTACATTGTAAAAAATCCGGGCGGGCTTATGTACCGATATCAATCAAAGAAGAAGACTACCGGGCAAAGCGAATCACCGCGTATCTAAACCTGGTGAACGAATTAGTTCAAAATAATTTTATGATTGTAAAAAAATCGTTCGGCGAAAAAGATGGTGAATTTGAAAAATATGTTGAGATGCTTCCGGATGATTCTGAACTAAAACTAAAATACATTGAATCGATTGAGAACAATAATTTAGCCGCGAATAAAGATTGGCTGTTATCAAACCTTAGGCTCGGCAGCATAAATGTAAACATTATGACAAAGGTTGATAAAGCTAATTACAATCAAAACGAACAACTTCCTGTAATTTATAACGATGCTCATGCAGCTTTGCGCGGATTTGCCAACAGCAATTTGAAATCCTCGATAGTTCTATCTGCCGGATTGAATCCGCGGCTTTACAGCTACTTCGAGGAATTTACCGATTTTTTTCCGAACGAAAACGGCGAGCTTAACAAAAAAATAATCTTAAAAGTAAGCGACTACCGCTCCGCAATAATTCAAGGAAAATTTTTCGCAAAAAAAGGTCTCTGGGTTTCCGAATACAGAATTGAATCGGGGCTTAATTGCGGCGGTCATGCATTCGCTACAGACGGCTATTTGATAGGACCAATCCTTGAAGAATTCATGACAAATAGGAGTGAGTTAATAAATACAACCCGCGAAGTATGCATCGATGCTTTAATTAAAAAGAATATACCAGTTGTTGGTAGCCCATTTGAATTGAGAATTACTGCGCAAGGCGGAGTGGGTACCTATGAAGAACAAAATTTTCTTCTCGAACATTTCCAAATTGATTCCGTCGGTTGGGGAACCCCTTTCCTTCTCGTACCTGAAGCGACGAATGTAGATCAATACACTCTAAATCTTTTATGCAATGCAACTGAAGATGATTTGTACTTAAGCAGAATTTCTCCGTTAGGCATTCCATTCAACAGCATAAAAGGAAATACTAAGGATCTCGAAAAATTAAAAAATGCTGAGGATGGAAGACCGGGAAGCCCCTGTCCAAAAAAATATTTGCTTTCAAATACGGAGTTTTCCGAGAAACCAATTTGTACTGCATCCCGTACGTATCAATCAAAAAAAATTCGTGAACTTAAATTGCAAAATCTCAGTCAGGTTAAATTTGAAGACGAATACACAAAAATAATTAACAAAGCCTGCTTATGCGTTGGTCTAGCGACTTCTGCGTTAGAAAATAATAATGCCGCAGACAAAATTGATGGCGTGGGTGTATTGATATGCCCGGGACCAAATATGGCTTATTTTTCATCAATTGCTGCTTTGACAGAAATGGTAAGTCATATCTACGGGCGAATAAATCTTATTAAAAGAAATGACCGCCCTAATATGTTTTTAAAAGAACTAAAGCTTTACCTCGACTATTTAAGTGAAGAAGTCAGCGCAGAAAAAGGCATTCCATCTGCCAGCAGGTTAAAATATTATGATAAATTTCAAACCAATATAACTGAAGGCATTCAGTATTATAAGAAATTATTTTCTTCTGCTAATAAAAAAATTATTAAAATAAATAACAATGTGTTAAGCGAGATAAACGAATTAGAAAAAGAATTCGATGTGATAAAGCAGCGAATGATTGTGCTTAATTTACTCCCCGAAAATATTGAAGATTTTCGCAATGTTGTGAGTGTTAGTTAGCAGCAAAATAATTTCTCAATTTTGATCCCCCTCCTTCTGAAGCGCTTCGTAATATTTTCGAATTAGCTCTTCGTAGTCTTTTGTGTATCCTTCTTTAACAGCTTTATTCAGCTCATCTCTGATTTTATCTTTTCCGCGCTCGGAATTTAAATTCAAATCTTCAGGGGACTGCCTAACTATATTTTGTCCCGTATTGCTTTCTCTTTCTTTTTCATAATCTCTTTCGTTAATCGAGCGCTGTGCGTCTAACAGCTTCGAAAGAATTCTTTCCTGCCTTTGCAGCAATTGATCGTCCAACCGTTCGGTTTTCATATCAGTAATTACTTCCTGCATCTGCTTCATAATATTTTCCAAATCGGCAGGGATTTTCTTGGATTGTCCTGCTTCTCTAGCTTCTCTGTTTAATTGCTCTAATGATTTTTGAATTAACTCCTGTTCCTGAGCTAACCTTTGCAGTTGTGCCTGTTGCTGCTGAGTCAGCTTTCCCTCCTGAGCCTGCTGAAGCATCTGTGTTAAGTTATTTAAGTTCATTTGCTGCTGCGACATCTGTCCCAACTGCTGCATCAATGACATCATTCCGCCCTGTCCCCCGCCCTGCATCATAGCTTCCATCGACGATTTCATCAACGTTGCGGCTTCATTTAAAGATTTCATTGCTTCGCCTTGACTGCTTGCAGCCATTGTTCCATTCCGGTTTTGCAACGCCTGAATAGACCTGATCATTTCCCTTCTTGCATCGCCTAAGGCTTTTCCCATTTCAGGTGTTACGGCAAAAGTTTTTTGAGAAAGATCGGAAAGCTGCTGAAGCAATTTATCAAGATTCCTTTGAATACTGTTTTGCTTTTGAGCATCCTCATTGCTCATTGTAGAATTCATATCGATTTTTTCAGAGTTCTTGCGAAGCTCTTCCTGCTGTTTCGAAAGGTTAAGGATATTATCAAGAAGGCGCATCATATCGGTAAAAGTTTGCATCTGATTTTGCTGTTTAACTGCATCCTGTATATCGCGCATCATTTGATTCATCTTCTTCATGTTCTGCGTAAGCTTAAATTGATTCTCCATTGCCTGCTGTATCTTTTTTTGCTGCAGACTTTTTTCAGCTTCATCTGAGAGCTGTTCGTTATCTTGCTGTTCAAACTCTTCGCTTACTTCATCCATTTGTTCCGAAGGCATATCTTCAAGACTCTTCATCATCTCGGATAATTTTTCAATTTCTTTGCCGGTGTTTTCAATTTCTTTTGAAATACTTTGCTGCTTTTGTGCAAGCTCTTTCATTTGAGATTCATTGTTCACATCGCTTTTGGAAGTCTGCGATTGCAATTCTTCCTGGCTTTTCATCAACTGCTCGGTTCGCTTTAACAATTCATCGACCTTTTGCTCAATTTGAATTCGCTTTAGCAAATTAATTGTTCTTTCAATGCTCTTCTTAAATCTTTCTTCATCAAGCTGGAAATTTTCCATCATTTCCTGTGCTTGCTGCCGATTCATATTTTGAAGCATCTCTCTCATTTGTTCCATCATTCTTTTCATTTCATCGCTAGTTAGTTCATTCATCAGCTCCTGTAATTCCATGTATTTCGACAACGTTTCCTCAGAAAGCAAATTATTCTGTTGAAGCTCCTGCTGCATCTTATTTATATCATCGCTTATTTTTTCTACGTTAGATTGCAGCTCTTCAAACCGCTTAAGTGCATTTTCAATCTTTTGCTTTTCCTCCCAGGTTAATTCGCGTTGGTCTTTCTTCAAATCCTGATCAATCTTTTCAAGAGTGCGTTTAAGTTCTTCGGCATCCTTTAACGTTTCGCGTAAATCTTTTTCAGCCGCATCATGTGATTCATCGGCTTTGGCAAGTAATTCATCAAGCGAAGGAACGCGAATCATAAATGCCGAAGTTTTTACTGATTTTGGTCCGCTTACGTTATCGTTATCAAATACTTCGAGGTAATATGTAACAACATCTTCGGTCGCCAAAGACATTCTTGAAAGATTCCATATATAGTTTACATCATTCTCCTTTAATTCTTTACTGATAGGAATTTCAAGCGATTCATATTCTTCCTGCGGCGGTTCATACTTTGAAGCTGACAGCCGATAGTGCAGAAGCAATTTAGTGAAACCGTAATCGTCGCTAATTTTAAGCATCAGAGGAAGCCGGTTATCATTTGCCAACGCAACATTTTTATTCGGCGAGATTACCTCAATTAATGGATATTGATCATATAAAGCCTTTACCGAGTAAGTGATGGGTGAAAGATTTGTGTTATCATTTTGATCGACTAAAATGATTTTGTAATCTGCATCTTTTCCAATCCTGAAACTTCCTGCAGCTTTAACACCATCTGCTTTCAACTCAGTTACATTCGTATCGCTGAATTCAAGTTGAGCAGATTTCAGTTCCTTTGTTGAACTGATTTCGAACTCTACCACACTTCCCTTAAGTGCAGTTACATTTCCGTTATCTTTTTGGATTATTATCGGCTGCTTTGAATAACCGGGTGGAGAAATTGTAACCGTTAAAGTTTTGATTATTGGTCTATCGATAACCTCTACAGAAAAGATGCTGCTGTTTTCACCGCCCGCCGAAGCATAATATTTAAATGAGCTTCTGATTGAGCGGAATTCATAATTAAAAATTCCGTTAGTATCCGGTTTCAATTGCTGCGTTTCAAATTCGGTTTGTTCTTCGTTCTTAAACAGCAAAGAAATGTCATTTATTTTTTCTCCCGAAACAGAAATAGTTATAGAGAGATTATCTCCCTTTGTAACCTGTGCATCTCCCGGTTTAATAATGAAATTATATTTTGCAGGAGGGATGAATTCTTTATCAAAATTTATGAGGCGGTTAGATGCAGCCTGCAATCCTGGAACAAAATTAAAGAGCAGCATACAAAAAGCTGTTACTGCTGCGAAATAATAAAATAACTCTTTAGCTTTTTTAAAGCTTACGATCGACTTAAAATCAATCGATGAAGTTTTTTCATAAATTCTGAGAAAAGCAGCTTCGGTAAGACTATCAGAGTAGTCTTCAAAATTGCTTCTTGTTGAAAATAACTGAAGCGCATTGAGCAGTTCATCTTTAACGAAAGGAAAATATTTGCCTACCTTTCCCGCAGTTTTTTTGTAATTTATTTTTCTTATTAGATTAAAGTAACGAAGCAGCGGTAAAATGAAGAAGAAGGATATGGAAAGTACGAATACTATCAGAAAGCTTAAGAATAAGATTGTTCGAACTGTCGAATCAAACTTGCCTAACAATTCCAGCCACGCAATAGATGTGTAGACTGAAATACTTATCAGCAACGCCGATTGAATACCGATTAGTGTATAAAGTGCAGATTCCTTTTTGAATAAGCCTTCAAGCTTATTTAGTATTTCGCGGTAATATTTTGATTCAGTGTTCACAATAAATTAAAACCTGTTAATTACTTAATGCCCAAACAATTATGTTGGTACCAAATTTCAGCGCTTCGTCTCTCTTTTCCGGCGGATTATTATGAACTTCCGCATCTGCCCATCCATCGCTTGGATTCGACTCATAAGTGTAAAATACAGCAAGTCTGTCCTCTACAAAAATGCCAAAACCTTGCGGAGGTTTCTCATCGTGCTTATGTGTTTTAGGCGGACCGGAGCTGAAATCATAAACAATATTATAAATACCATGTG
>CAZTDB010000008.1:0-15527 GCA_964612385.1 uncultured Ignavibacteriaceae bacterium | reverse complement strand
AAGCAGAAATATCTTGACGGCAGAGCAATCGACAGAAAAGGCGCCGGTTCTACCAATCTTTCTGCCGCCGTTGCATTGAATTGGACGATATTCGACGGCTTTGAAATGTTCGCTTCATATTCGCTTCTAAAAGAATTAAGCGATATCGGCAAACTGAATTTTAAACAAACAGTCGAAAGCAATATTGCAAAAATAATTTCAACTTACTTCGAGATTGTCCGCGAAGAGCAGGTAATAAAAGTTATTCAAAGCAACATTCAATTATCGGAAGAAAGAGTATCCATTGCCGAATCGAAGAGAGACGTAGGCTCGGGTTCTAAGTTCGATTTGCTGCGTGCACAGGCTGATTTAAATGAAGATAAAGCGGCGCTTCTAAGAGAAGAGTTAAAGCTGGTACAGGCGAAAATCACTCTTAACCAATTATTGGGAAGAAATATTGAAACTGATTTTGCCGCAACGGATACAATACAAATTGGTTTCGATTTGTTGTTTGATGACTTAATTGCCGGGCTTGAAGATTCGAACAGTGAAATTCAAATAGCTTTAAAAAATAAAAATATATCCGGAGCCGAAATTTTATTGGCAAAATCTGAATGGTATCCCCAAATAAGCTTAAATGCTGGTTATGATTTTTCCGATGCCACTACCGAAGCAGGCTTCATACAAACCAACAGGAACCAGGGATATTATTACGGTATAAGAGCATCGCTAAGCTTGTTCAATGGGCTTAACACGAAACGAAAAATTGAAAATGCAAAAATAGCCTCTCTCAATAGTGAATTATCCTATAACGATATAGTACAAAATGTAAAAGCCGAATTGTTGAACTCATACAAGAGCTACCGAAACAGTCTCGACAGAGTGAAGCTTGAAACGGATAACCTAAAGGTTGCTGAAGAAAATGTAGACATTGCACTTGAACGACTGAGATTGGGAAACATCACCCCCCTCGAATTCCGGGAAACGCAAAGACAGCTTTTCGATGCCGAAAGCAGATTACTTTCTGCCAAGTATGATGCAAAAATTGCCGAAACAAGTTTGCTGAGAATAAGCGGCAGGCTTGTGAGTGCAGATGAGTGAGCGGTATCTATTTAACATTTCCCAAAATCAGTGGTAAACCGGTTTGAATATAAAATTATTATTGGGAGGGATATATTGTCTCTAATTCTATGTCCATAAATTTCCTTAAACTCAACCAATCTCTTCCGTTAAGCATAATGAATCTTAAACTTCCTCCGCCTAAAGAAGTATAGAATTCACAAATAACTCTTTTCTCCTCCGAGTCGTAGTCTGAATATCTTTGGGAACTTTTATACTCAACTATCACAATAACTCCATCAATGAGGGTAACAATTTAATCCGGGTAAAATTTATCGGTGGAAATTTGAAGCCAAATTGAATAAACATTGTGCTGTTCTAAATTTCTTATCTATGTCTCAATATTAGGATTTGTATTAATATAGAAAGCACATTCGGTTTCTTCATCATTCATTGAATTGATTTGTGTGTAGTAATGTTTTTTATAACATAATTTCCCTTGTGATTGGTGGCATTTAGCGGCTTTTTTTATGAAATTTAATAAAGCAACAAGAGTTTCTCGTTGATATTTTTTAACAGAAGGTTATTTCTTCTTTAGCAGTTTAGATAATGTTTCGGTATCCGGTAGATGCTTTTTATATTTTGAAGGAAGTTTTTTTGTTAATCTATACGTGGCGACTCCCATCGGTTTTGTTAAATCTCTAAAGGCATATTCTACAATGGTGTTATTTTTTTCTTTGCAAAGTATTATTCCAATTGAGGAATTCTCATCCACAAGCTTAACTTTATCATCCAGCACCGATAAATAGAAATTCATCTTCCCCGCATATTCGGGCTTAAACTTTCCTGTCTTTAGATCAATAGCTATTAACGATCTTAATTTTCTGTGGAAGAAAAGCAAATCCAAAAAGAATTCTTCGTCATCCACGGTCAGTCTGTATTGATTGCCAATAAAGCAAAATTCATCTCCAAGAGATATGAGAAAGTTTTTTATGTTATTAACTATTTCGTTTTCCAAAATCTTCTCATCATCATTCTCATTTATATTAATGAAGTTGAGAAGATACTCATCTTTAAATGTATCGAGGGCATGTGAACGTAATTTTGCAGGCAGTTTTTCTTTAAAGTTTGTTTGTAATCCCCTTTTCTTTTTATACAGCTTCGATTCGATCTGATATTCTAGTACCCGGTAAGACCATTGATGTTCAACGGTCTTTTTCATATAGAACCATCGTTCCTCTTTATCGATACATTTGCTTAGCAAGAGGATATGATGCGAAAAACCAATTGAGAAGAAAACATTGATAAATTCTTCGAAGTTAAATTGGGCAGACAGTGTCTGGCTAATTTCAGTCTCTTGCCTCGCAGGCAGATAGTTTTTAATTCTTTCGGACACAGTTTGCTTAAATTGGACAGACAGTGTCTGGCTAAATGCGCTCAATAACTTTTTGTTATTAAATTCAGGATACGATTCAAAAAAGTATCTCATGTTCTTCAAGTTGTTTACTGAAAAACCCCTTATCCCTTTAAATTCCTTCTGAATATCTTTTGAAATGCGTTCCAGAACTTTAGCACCCCATTTTTCAGCAGAAATTTTTTCGGAAAGCAGCTTGCCTATTACATAATAGAGAAACAGCATTTCTTTGTTAATATGCTTTGCCGCTTTATATCTACTGTTAAGGATGGCTTCCTTAATCAGCTTAATAAACTTGTTATAATCCTTTTCCGGTGATTTTGGTTTCATCTTCTCATTAAAATGTTTTTATTTCATTCGGAAGCTGCTTGAATACAAATTCTTCTTGCTTCAATTTTGCAGAAGATAATCTGGTTCCTTCGCCAAATATAACTTTCGGAACGCCATATATTGGCAGCATTGATAGACATCTTAGATGTTAGGATATTTCCACCATCAATCGATCCAATCTCAATCACTCGTTTTAATAGTCTAACAGGTTTAGGATTTTCAAATGGTGAAACGCCTCCAATAAAAGTATTTTTTAGAATTTGTCTACCTTATTGGTTATCACCCGCCTAAGTTCTAAACCATAATGAGAGGGGAACAACCCCCCTGCTTAACTTCAGACAAAATACCTTAAGCGCATGTACGTTACTTCCGGATTTACCAAAATTTATTCTCTTATCTTCAATAAGTTTTAAAAAATTATCTTTGGAAGTTGTTCAACTTATTAAAAGATTATATGAAATTTATAATAATATTCGATCATAATCTTTTTTCACCTTAAGTTAATTTATTTACAAAAATCCCGTAAAGTCATTCCCTATTTACTCTTAATTCCTTATAAAACCATGATTTTAAAATCCCGGCTTTTCATCTAAATCACAATGATAAGTATAGCTCAATTCTTACTATTCAGTTCTTACTCATCTCTGCCTCTTCTGTATTATGAGTTTAATCCCAAATATCCCCCAAGAAATTTACCTTAAAAAATGTTAAATTGACATCCAAATTCTTTAGATAAAGAAAGGAGAAAGAGGGTTTTTCCCCAATAACAATTATGATACAGCTTGAAGAACATAGAGTTAAAGATTTATACCTCGGCGTGCGCGGCTTAGCAGTAAAAATATTAAACCGTGTGGAGAGAACCGATGCTTACCTTGAAAAATTACTCGATAATGAAATGCGTAATTCCGAATTAAGCGGACCTGATAAAGCCCTCCTTTATGAAATTGTTCATGGCGTAATCAGATGGATGGGACGGCTTGATTGGGTGCTTAACGGATTTTATAAGGGACAATTTTCGAAAGCTATACCGAATCTTAAGAACGGTTTGAGAGTAGCTCTTTATCAAATACTTTTTTTAGATAAAATTCCTGACCATGCCGCAGTTAACGAAGCCGTTGAATTCGTAAAGAAGCTGCAGGGGCAAAAGCCTGCCGATCTTACTAATGCTATCTTAAGAAACATCATCCGCAGCAAAAATGCAATCCGTTATCCAGATCCCAAAGAGGATTTACCCGGATATCTGGCAGCTTATTATTCTCATCCTTCGTGGATGGTAAAAAGATATTTAAAACGGTTCGACCGGGAAGCAGTAGAAAAATTATTATTAGCAAATAATGAACGCCCTTATTTAACACTGAAGATGAATGAGATTAAAACTAATGCCGAAGAATTTCGTTCGCTTCTTAATTCGGTTCATCTCAGATTTTCACAGGGAAAATACTTAAGCAGCTATTTTCAGCTTCATAATTTAACAAACATTACCGCATGGGAATATTTTCAGAAAGGATATTTTTTTATTCAAGATGAAAGCGCGGGGCTTGCCTGCCATCTTTTGGATGTACAACCCGGTATGAAAATTCTTGACTTGTGTGCGGCGCCAGGAGGTAAATCCGCATGCCTTGCAGGTTTGATTAAAGACCATGGCGAAATTATCGCCCTGGAAAAATATTCCGGTCGAATGAAAATTTTTAACAACAATATGAACAGGCTCGGAATAACTTCCGTTCAACCAATTGAAGCCGAGGGACTTGAATTTCAATCGGATAGTAATTTTGACAGGGTGTTAGTAGATGTACCCTGCTCGGGGACCGGCACTTTATCAAAAAAGCCGGATATAAAATGGAAACGGGCGCTGCTTGATATTCAAAAGATGAACGACCTGCAGTATAATCTGCTTCAAAAAGCCGCTTCGTTAGTAAAACCAGGCGGTATCGTTGTGTACAGTACATGCTCTATTGAGCCTGAAGAAAATATAGAAATAGTAAAAAGGTTTTTAGAAGAAAATACTAATTTTAAACTCGTTTCTGCGAATGATTTGCTTGCTGCCGAAGTAGTGGATGAAAACGGCTGCGTGCAAACTTTTCCGCACATTCATCAGATGGACGGAGCATTTGCAGCGAAATTGTTAAAAGCATATTAGCTTAATAATCTATTTTCAAAAAACTTTACGGGGATATTTTATAATGTTTAAAAAGTTAGCCGGGGAGTTAGTTGAAGCACGAAAGAAAAGTGAAATCACCTTAAAACAAATTTCCGTAAAAACTCGTATCGATTTCAAATTTCTTGAGGCAATGGAAGAAGGGAACTTTTCTTTTCTGCCCGAACTTTATGTGCGTGCTTTTTTGAAAGAATATGCTATCCAAGTCGGATTGAACGAGAAGAAAATTCTTTTAAAGTATGAAGCCGCTAAACAAGGCAAACTTTACGAAGAGCCTGAAGAGAAAGTTGAAACGAAAGAAGAGATAAAGGAAGAAAAAGAAGAAGAAGTCTCCAATGAAGAAAAATCTCCTTTAGAAGAAAAGCCTACCGAAAGCGCTCCTAAATTAAAATATGTAACACCCGTTCAAAGTTTTGAAATTCCGGTTGAGCCAAAGGCGGGTCCGGATTACCAATCAGCTGTAAGAAGACAGAGACAATTATATATCATCGGATTGATTGCAGCCTCTGTGCTTATATTTTTAGTATACCTAATCTTCTTTAGTAAGAAAAGCGAAATAATTGTTCAAGAAAAACCGGTTGAAGAAATAATCGCCGAACAGCAGAAAAGATTTGAAGAGAAACCTCAGGATGATTTTACCGCAGGCGTTACACCGCAATCCGACAGCCTAATATTAAATATTTATACAAATGATTCTTCGTGGATAAGAATTATTATGGATGACAGCCGGGTTGATGAATTTCTATTGTTTCCGCAGGGACAAAAAACCATTAGAGCAGGCAGCAATTTCAAAATAACTTTTGGCAACTCGGGCGGCATTCAGCTTAGGTTAAATAACAAGCCGCTTGAGTTTACCGGAAAATCCAGGGCTGTGTCGCACGTGCTTATAAACCAATCAGGTATACAATTGCTTACAAGTGCACCCGCACTGCCGGATACCGAGTAGTGTTTTTGAAGTTATTCTTTCAGTGCTTTTTATAGCTAATAAACTTTTTTATTCACTTTTTCTATTGTTAGTATTATTCCGCAAAAAATTATGAGCATTCCGGTAGAAGAAAAAATAGAGAGGCTTCGCGATGAGATTCGTTTGCACGATTACAAATATTTTGTGCTTGCACAGCCTGCAATCAGCGATGAGCAATATGATTACCTTGTGAAAGAACTTGAAAAACTCGAAGCTGAAAATCCGCATTTAATCACACCTGACTCCCCCACTCAACGCGTGGGTAAAGACCTAACAAAAGAGTTTAAACCTGTAACACACAAAGTGCCCATGCTTAGTTTGGCTAATACTTATAATGAAGACGAGCTTTTCGATTTTGACAGGCGTGTGAAAGATGCACTTCCCGCAGGCGAAACAGTTGAGTATGTTGTTGAATTCAAAGTTGACGGCGCCTCGGTAAGCCTAAATTATGTTAACGGCTATTTAAAAACCGCCGCTACAAGAGGCGATGGATTTGTTGGAGAAGAAATAACCAGCAATGTAAAAACAATTAAATCTGTTCCGTTGAAATTGAATAAGGTTGATTCGCTTCCGTATACTTTGAACGATATCGAAGTTCGCGGCGAAATCTTTATGAGGATAGAAAACTTCCTGAAACTGAACAAAGAACGTGAAGAACAGGGAGAAAAGCTTTTTGCAAATCCCCGCAACTCCTCTGCCGGAACTTTAAAGATGCAAGATCCCAGGATTGTTGCAAAGCGTCCTTTAAATATTTTCGTGTATACTTTAATCAGTCTTGAAGAAGAGTACACATCGCAGTATGAAAATCTTCAGATATTAAAGCAACTTGGTTTCAATATTAATCCCGAATATAGATTGTGTACAGATATAAATGAGGTTCTGACGGTTTGCCATAAGTTTGAAGCAATGAGGGATTCGCTTCCTTATGAAATTGACGGTGCAGTAGTTAAGGTTAATTCTATTCGGCAGCAAAAAATTTTAGGCAGCATAGCAAAATCTCCGCGGTGGGCTGTTGCGTTTAAGTTCAAGGCAAGACAGGCTTATACAAAAATAAATAAAATAACCTGGCAAGTCGGCAGAACTGGTACAATTACTCCGGTAGCAGAGCTTGAGCCAGTTTTTCTTGCGGGTTCTACGATAAGCCGTGCCACTCTTCACAACTTTGATGAAATAAAAAGAAAGGATATCCGCGAAGGCGATAAAGTTGTAATCGAAAAAGGCGGCGATGTAATTCCCAAAGTTGTTTCAGTAATTTTAAGTGAAAGACAAAAGAACAGCACACCGGCTAAACCACCCGTTAAATGTCCCGTATGCGGTTCTCTTATTTATAAACCGGAAGATGAAGTGGCATATTACTGCGATAATTCCGAATGCCCTGCACAGGTGAAAGGAAAGATAGCTCACTTTGCTTCAAGAGGGGCGATGGATATTGAGGGTTTAGGCGATGCATTAATAAATCTTTTTGTCGATATGGACTTCATTAAAACTTACGCCGATATTTACGAATTGAAGAATCGAAGAGAAGAGCTGATTAACATTGAACGTCTTGGTGAGAAGAGTGTTGATAACTTATTGAGAGCCGTAGAAGAAAGCAAGAAACAGCCTTTCTCAAAAGTTTTATTTGCATTAGGTATACGTTACGTCGGTGCCGGTGCGGCAAAAAAATTAACAGATCATTTTGATTCAATTGACAAGTTGATGAACGCCGATGAAGAAGAAATTTCCTCAATTCATGAAATTGGTCCAAGCATAAGTGCGAGCATCAAGGATTTCTTTTCTAACGAAACAAACCGAAACCTCGTGCTGAGACTAAAGAATTATGGATTAAATTTCTCATCCAAGAAGAAACTAATAAAAGCAAATTTCTTTACCGGAAAAACTTTTGTTCTTACGGGTGCTCTTTCGCGCTTTTCGAGAGAAGAAGCTGGTGACAAGATAACAGCTTTAGGTGGAAAGGTAACTTCGAGTGTAAGCAAAAAAACCGATTATGTAATCGCCGGCGAGAGTGCCGGTTCAAAATTAACTAAAGCACAAAGCCTCGGCGTAAAAATTATGAACGAGGACGAATTCCTGAAACATTTGGATGAGGCGCTGCGGTAATGATTGATAAAATAAAAGAGAAAATAGCCCGCTTCATCGTACATAGAGAGCTGAAGGGAAAGAAACGTGAGAGACGGTCGTTTGGCGATTTTTTTAATAAGTCATTCAACTATTTCGTTTTAATGCCTGAAGATGAAACCGATTTCAAGAAGAGCATGGCAGTGCTTGAATTTTTTAAAGAGCATAAAAAAATGTCTACTATTTTCACATTTGATTATAGAGTAAATACGATTCCGTCAAAATATATAGATCATATAATCGATCATGGTATAGGCGACTTGAATAAGCTTAATCTTCCCTCGCAAAAACTAACTGAAAAGATTAAGGAAAATAGGTATGATGTTGTAATCGATCTAAACAGAAAGGAAAATCTTTTCTACAGCTATGCCGCCTCGCTTGCTTCAGCGCCGGTGCGTGTCGGCTTCAATAAAGCAGGTGCCGATAGATATTATAATATTTTAATATCCGACAGCAGCAGCGATGCAGAAATTTCTTACAAAAATTTCTTAAATTGCTTACGAATGTTTTGAGGAAAAATAAAAAGAATTTTCAACCGATAGGAAATCAAATGAATTATGAAATAAAAAAAATTGACGACATAACTATTTTCAAATTGAATGAAAAAAGGCTCGATACCAATATTTCGGGTCTTGTAAAGGGGGAGTTCACCCTGCTTCTAAAAGTAGAAGGAGTGAATAAGCTTATTCTGGATTTGAGCGAAGTAGAAACCTGCGACAGCTCCGGGCTTAGCGCAATACTTGTCGCTAACAGAATATTGAACAGCAACAACGGCAGCATGCGGCTTGCAGCACCATCCGACAAAGTTTATTCTCTTATAAAAATTACTCAATTAGACCGCGTACTGCCCGTCTGCGAAACAGTTGAGCAGGCATTCGAAGAACTCAAAAAAGAATAGAGGAAAATATTGGAAGGACATTCCGTTAACATTATTGATTACATAATCATTGCAGCATATCTAATCGCAATTGCCACGTTTGGCATCATTTCCGGCGGAAAACAAAAAACTGTAAGCGACTATTTTCTCGGTTCTAAAGTTGTACCCTGGTGGGCAGTTTGTTTTTCAATTGTTGCGGCTGAAACCAGCACCTTAACTTTTATTTCTATCCCGGGTTTAGCTTATTTAGGTAATCTTAACTTTCTGCAAGTTACTTTCGGTTACTTGATTGGAAGAATTATTGTTGCATTCGTTTTTCTGCCTGCCTATTATAAAGGCGAATTAAAAACTGCTTACACATATCTTGAAACTCGCTTTGGCGGAAAAACAAGATCATTCGCCTCCGTAGTATTTTTATTCACAAGAACTGCGGCAGACGGTGTTAGACTTTTTGCAACTGCCATACCCCTTTACCTTATGATTGATATTCATTTCATTCCTGCTATTATAATAATAGCTGTGGTTGCATTAATTTATACTTATACGGGTGGAGTACGAGGTGTCATTTGGGTAGATATGATTCAGATGTTCATCTATTTGGGCGGTGCAGTGCTTGCCGGCATCTTTGTGCTGAATTATTTACCTGACGGCTGGAACTCAGTAGTTGCCGCTGTATCAGCCGATAATAAATTCAATATGATTAACTTCGGCTTTGAAGGAGGAATTACAAATTTCTTTAGTCAGCCTTACACTTTAATCGGTGGCATTATAGGCGGCGCATTCCTTTCGATGGCTTCACACGGAACAGATCAGCTTATTGTGCAGCGTCTGTTAGCCACAAAAAATTTAAAGTCGGGTCAAAGGGCGATCATCGGCAGCGGTGTAATAGTTATAATTCAATTCGCTGTATTCCTTTTAGTGGGAGTTATGCTTTATGCCTTCTTCGGAAAGATCGATGCAAAAGCCGATGAGATATTTCCTCTGTTCATAATAAATCATCTGCCTGTGGGAGTAACTGGAATAATTGTTGCCGGATTATTTGCCGCTGCTTTATCAACATTAGCCGGATCGATGAGTTCATTATCTTCTTCAACCATGCTCGATCTATATCAGCCCTTCTTCGGAAAGCTTCATGACGATAAGAAGCAGCTTCGAATCTCAAGAATGTTCACTGTAATGTGGGCAGGGCTGCTGGTAGGCTCGGCAATATTTTTCAGCGAAGCGCGCTCGGTTGTTGAACTTGCACTAAGTATTGCATCATTCACATACGGAGGATTGTTAGGAACATTTTTGTTGGGTCTTTTAGTGAAAAAAGCAAGACAGGAAGATGCACTCGCCGGATTTGTTGCAGGTATTTTTATTATGATAACCGTAATCTCTTTGAACTTAGTTGCATGGACATGGTTTACGCTAGTCGGTGTTACGGCTACTCTTTTGATAGGTGGTTTTTTAACAATTTTATCGGACCGTGAAAAATAATAGATGAGACGCGCCATCGGCGTATCTACTAATCCTTATTGGAATCAATTTTTAATCAGCCTTCAACAAATATGGATCTTGTACTTTACCGGCTCGTATTTCATCACTCAATCTATCTGCAAAATAAAAATTCTTTATTGCTTCAAGCATTCCGCGCGAATCAACGCTTATTGTTCTGTTTGCTTCCGTTGTATAAATGTATCTGTTTGTAAGGCTCTCGATATTTCCGTCAAATGCTAAACCTACAATTTCGCCGGCAATGTTTATTACAGGGCTGCCGGAGTTTCCCCCAATTATATCGTTAGTAGAAATAAAATTTAGCGGAGTGCTAAGATTAAATTCCGCAGGCAGATTTTCCCATCTGGCTGTTAAATTAAAAGGAAATTTTTTGTTGAATGAATAATATTTCTCAAGCACTCCATAAAATGTTGTAAAAGGCGGAGCTATTGTGCCATTATATTCATAGGTCTTAATTACCCCATCCGAGATTCTCAATGTGCCGGTAGCATCTGGAGGTATGCTGTTACCGTAAATTTCAAACAATGCTTCACCGAGCAATTGATTATTTACCGCTTCCTTTACCTGGAGTGAACTGTTCAATAATCTTAGCTCGTGATATCGCTGTCTTGATTCTTTAACAAAAGTTAAAAGCGGATCTTCGGATAATAATATCTCTTGCGGAGCTTTATCTAAAAATTTTAAGAATGAATCTCTATTAATTACTTGTGAAGCAATAATTAAATAATTTGCGGCTTCCTTTGGGGTTCTGCCGCCGGTAAGCTTGCTTAGCACAGTATCGTTTGTTCCAAGCTTTTCATAATAAAATTGAATTTGAGCTTCTAACATTTTGTTGTTTAAGTCATAGTCAAAATCCGGCGGAAAGATTTTTTCTTTTAACGAATCCAGATTTAATTGAGGATGTTCTCTATTCCTTTCTTCTTCCGGAAGCGTTAATTCATTTGCAATCGAAATCACTTCGCGTGCAATTACAAAATACTGCGATGAGTAAAATGGATTAAGAGAGTAAGCAGATAATTCTTGCGCAATTTTTTTTCTTTTGTACGTGTTAATTTCTATTTCATCCCAAACGCGGGCATATTTTGCTTTTAATATCCTATCTGAAAAGATCTTTTGCTTTAATTGTTTCTCAAAGCTTTCTTTGCGGGCAAATAGGTAGGGATCTTGCAGTCCCAAAAGTGTTCCGCGCTGAACCTTAAGTGAATTTCCGATTGAATAGAGCCGGGCAATTAATTTATCTAGAGCATTAGAAGAATCATTAGCATCAATTAATATTTGAACTTTCTCAAAATAGATATCGTAAACATTCTGCAATAAATTTACTAAAGCCGGGTAATGATAATCGCGGTCGTATTCAATTTGTGCAATAGTTTTTATTCTGTCCGTTGAACCGGGATTACCTATAACAAATACAGCTTCATCGTTAACCGCTCCATTCTTACTCCATTCAAAGAAGTAATCGGTTTTAACCGGCTTATCATCTTCATACGCTCTAAGGAAGGCGCAGTCCAACCCGTGCCGGGGATAGGTAAAGTTATCGTAATCTCCTCCTAATTTTACGGTTCTTAAATCGGGCGCGAAAACCAACCGAATGTCATTATAACGTTTGTAACCGTAAAGGGAATATTTACCGCCGTTGTAAAGAGACACAATTCTATGATTTAATATATCGTTATCGTTTTTACTGCGGTTAAGAATTTCATCTTTTATTGAATCCCGTAATGCTACTTTTTCTTCGAAAGTTTTACCTCTTTCCATTGCCGATTTAATTTCATCCGTCACATCGTTTATAGTAAGCAGTTGATCAACAAACAATCCGGGAATTTTTCTTTCGTCTTCCAGCTTAGCTGCATAGAAGTGATTTCTTAAAAAATTCTCATCGCCTTTTTCAATTTGCGGAATCAACCCTCTGATGCAATGATGGTTTGTCATTATCAATCCATCTTCCGAAACAAATGAAGCAGAGCATCCTCTGCCGAATCTTAACGAAGCTTTCTGAGCTTTTTCTAACCACTCTTTTGAAGGTTTAAAGTTATACTCTTGTTGAAAATAATCTAAGGGAGGATTTTCAAACGTCCACATCTTCCCCATGTCAAATTGCTGTGCAGTTACTGTATCGAGGTTGAAAGAATAATAATTCTTCTTTATTGTTTCTTTAGTTTCACTGCATCCGGAAAGTATTAAGACAGCTAAAATTAAAAATGCAAAAACCTTAAATAATATTGATTTTATTGACTTCATAATAAATGCAAAATTGTGGATAATATTATTCAAAATTTAAACCGTGCCGGCATAGGATTCAATTTTTCTGAAGCTTCAAGTATCAATCGTAATAATTAACTTTACATCCGCAGCCGTCCCACATTTTTTCATAAATAATCATTCGCTCATTTACAAAATTAGCTGCTGCATCTTTTGAGGTCATTTTCCGGATAGCAATTTCGTCTTTAGCAGTAAACTCTTGAACAAAATAGAATTGCAGATATTTTAATATTCTTATTTTCCCGCTCACAATCGTATCTGTTTCGCTGATTATTTCAGAAGAGCTTGATAGTGCATCAAATTCTTCATTCGATAACAGCATTACTTTGTTGACGGCAAGTTCATCTAAAATTTGATTTACTAATTTTGTAACCATTTTTATCACCATTTAAAATAAAATTCAACTTGTAAATTTGATGTTGATTATTGAAGCCGGTTTCAATAGTCAGCAATCACAAGTCAAGCCATCTATCAATTTATAATTCCTTCAGTAATAATAAGAATCCTAAACAATTAAACTTAGAATATTTTTGCAATCATTTGAATGAGAACAGTGCACGGTTGGATAATCGGAGACACCGCTTAATTTAAATTTTTATATATAAAATGAATGGAATATATTTTATGTTAGTTAATAAATTCTACATTGACTCTGTTAATGCAGAATTAATAAAGAATTCGGCTTCAGATGAGATTGCAAAAAGCAGGATAATGAACAGAAAAAAAATTTACTGGCTGTGTCAATTGACCGGATGGTTTTTATTCGGTATTGTGAACATAATTGTACTCGCTACCTTAGAACAACTCCCCTTCTACAGAGCTTTATTATGGTTTTACATTTGTTTTATGGGAGCTTCTTTTACCCATATTTTGCGAAACATAATAAAAAGTAAAAATTGGCTGGCTCTTCCGTTAAAAAAACTTATTCCACGCGTGATTGCTGCAAGCTTTATAATAGGAATAACTATGTCAGCATTATTACTATCCATAAGTTTACTCACTGGCATACAAACATTTGATAAGCTAAAGACGGCAAGTATTATTGTATGGAGCATTAATTTTAGTTCTATAATTTTCGTTTGGTCATTAGTTTATTTTGCCGTTCATTATTTTGAAAATTATAAAAAAACTGAGATTGAGCGTTATATTTGGGAAGCCGCGGTAAAAGATTATGAATTGAAGACGCTCAAGTCGCAGTTGAATCCTCATTTTATGTTCAACGCACTAAACAGCATAAGAGCTTTGATAAGCGAAGATCCTCAAAATGCACAGACTGCAATTACAAAGTTATCAAATTTGTTGCGATACTCTTTGAAGATTGAACGAAGCGAAACAGTTCCTTTACGTGATGAAATACAAACCGTTGAAGATTACCTTGCTCTTGAAGCTATTCGATTCGAAGAGCGGTTACGTTATAACATATATTTTGATCCAAAAGCAGCAAAGGTGGAAATACCGCCAATGATGATCCAAACATTGGTTGAAAACGGCATTAAGCATGGAGTTTCAAGACGACCTGAAGGCGGTGAAATTTCGGTTGAGTGTAAATCAACTAACTCACATATTACAATCCGTATTGAAAACAGCGGAACGATTAATTTGGATGAATTGAAAAACTCCGCCGGCTTCGGAATAAATAACACAAAACATAGGCTCAATCTTCTCTATGGCGAAGACGCTTCCTTTATTATAAGGAACGAATTAAAAGATAAAGTTGTTGTAGAATTAATTTTACCAACCGGAGGAATAAAAAATGAAAGCTTTAATAGTTGACGATGAAAGACTCGCAAGAGTTGAACTAAAACGGCTGCTTACGCCTTTCAAAGAAATTAATGTAGTAGGCGAAGCGGTTAATGCAGAAGATGCTCTAAATAAAATAACAGAACTAAGCCCTGATATTATTTTTCTCGATATTCAGATGCCGGGCAAAAACGGCTTCGAGATGCTTGAAGAATTGGACAGCGTACCCACCGTGATATTCACTACAGCCTACGACGAATATGCTTTGAAGGCTTTTGAGTTCAATGCACTTGATTATCTGCTTAAACCGATTGAACAGAAGAGATTCGAAGAGGCAATTAAAAAAATACTTGAAAAATTTAAAAGAGAGGCTATAATTACCTCATCAGGCAAGCAGATTCTTACGGAGAATGACCAGGTATTCGTAAAAGACGGTGAACGCTGCTGGTTTGTTAAGCTTGCCTCAGTAAAGTTGTTTGAATCGGAAGGTAATTATGTAAGGCTTTACTTTGACGATCATAAACCTTTGATTCTAAGAACACTCAACTATCTTGACGAAAGATTGGATTCAAAATCGTTCTTTAGAGCAAACAGGAAACATATCATAAATCTAAAATGGATTGAAAGCATTGAGCCGTGGTTAAATGGCGGTTTATTAGTTAAGCTGAAAGGCGGAAATAAAATTGAAGTATCAAGAAGACAGGCAATTAAATTTAAAGATAGGTTGAGTTTATAGGGCATCAGTCCTTTTTCATCATTTTTAAATTGTGTTTCTCAAAACAGAGGAATCCTCAAAATTCTAATCTAGGTGGATTACTTATTTAATTAAAAAAAATCAAAGAGGTATGTTATGATAAGGGTAACCATAATTTATTTCCTTTTTCTAATTCTTTTCCAATCAGTCGTATTTTCAAATGAACCAACAAAACAAGAGGCGCCATTGATTCCATTAAAAGATTTCTTCAGAAACCCTGAAAAAACCAGCTTTACTCTTTCACCCGACGGGCTTCACCTTGCTTTCATGATGCCTTGGGAAAACCGGCTAAATGTTCATGTCCAAAAAATTGGCAGCGAAGAAGTAACCCGCATTACTTCGGCTACCGAACGCGATATTGCCGGCTACTTTTGG